>SLEY01000551.1 GCA_007124535.1 Planctomycetaceae bacterium | reverse complement strand
TGGTGGAGTCCTTGGTCAGGCACGGGGTCCAGCTGTTGTTCGCCTATCCGGGCGGGACCAGCATGCCCATGCATCAGGCGTTGACCCGTTATTCCGATAAGATTCGCACGATTTTGCCGCGTCACGAGCAAGGCGGAGCGTTTGCAGCTCAAGGTTACGCTCGCTCCACCGGGCGGCCGGGGGTTTGCATGGCGACCAGTGGCCCGGGCGCGACCAATCTGGTAACCGGCTTGGCGGACGCCAAATTGGACAGCATCCCGCTGATTGCGATCACAGGCCAAGTCACGACGGGAGCGATTGGGACCGACGCTTTTCAAGAGACACCGATTGTCGAGGTCTGCCGGGGGGTGACAAAACACCACTATCTGGTAACCGATGTCCAGGACCTGCCGCGGGTGATGAAGGAGGCTTTTTACATTGCGACCACCGGTCGGCCGGGCCCGGTGCTGGTCGATCTCCCGAAGGACATTCAGTTCGAGAAGCTTTTGGTGGATTGGGATGTGCCTCTGAATTTGCCCGGCTATGGCGAGGCGGTAGCTCCGCGGGCGCGTCCCGAGCAGATCAAGCAGGTGGCCGCCGCGATCAAGTTGGCCAAACGCCCCTTGCTGTACTGTGGTGGCGGGATCATCACGGCGGAGGCCAGCCGGGAGCTGCATACCTTCGTGCGAAAGACGGGCATTCCGGTCACGATGACGCTGATGGGCCTGGGGGTGTTCCCCGGCGACGACCCCTTGTCGCTGGACATGCTGGGCATGCACGGCAGCGTGTACGCCAATTGGGCGGTTCGCGATTGCGACTTGTTGTTGGCTTTCGGGGTCCGTTTTGATGATCGGGTGACGGGCAAGTTGGAGGCCTTTGCCCGGCACGCCAAGATTGTCCACATCGATGTGGACGCCTCCGAGTTGAACAAGAACAAACCGGCGCACATTCCGGTGGTCAGCGACATCAAATACGCGTTGCAGGAGTTGAACGCGGTGGTGGACGAGAAGCCGGAGATTTCCGACTGGGTCACGCAAACGCAGCAGTGGAAGCGGGATCATCCGTTCAAGTACGACCAGGAGTTTCCGGGCATCCTTCAGCAACACGCCATCCGGGAACTCTCGTTGCGGACGCAGGATCGCGAGACCTATATTTCGGTCGGTGTGGGCCAGCATCAGATGTGGACGGCCCAGTTCTTCAAGTTCCGCGAGGCCCGCCACTGGTTATCCAGTTCCGGTCTGGGCACGATGGGTTTTGGATTACCGGCGGCGATGGGGGCGCAAGCTGCCCATCCCGATGCGCTGGTAATCGATATTGACGGCGACGGCAGTTTCCAGATGAACATCCAGGAACTGGCCACTTGCTATTGTGAGGGGTTGCCGGTCAAGGTCTTGCTGTTGAACAATCAGCATTTGGGTATGGTGGTGCAGTGGGAGGACCGTTTCATGGCGGGGAACCGAGCCCACACCTATTTGGGTCCGATTCACCATGCCGAGGCGCGGGGTCGGGGCGAGGACATCTACGCGAGCGAGCGTTATCCGGACTTCGTCCAGATCGCCCGGGGGTACGGTTGGGGGGCAGCCACCGTGCGTGCGCGTGAGGATTTGGGGGCCGCCATCGATGAAATGCTCCGGCACGAGGGGCCGTACCTTCTGGATGTTCAGACCCCTTATCAGGAGCATGTGTTGCCGATGATTCCGTCCAACCACACCGTGGATGACATCATCGTGGAGTAGGGTCCTGCGGCGTGAACGGCAGCGTCGCGGGAGAGCATGGCATCGGCCGAGGGTACGGGGGGGTTGGTCATGGCAATCACGGGCCCGATGCTCGCCACGATCGCCAAGTTGGTCAGCGGTGCCAGCCTGCGCTGGATCGATTGCCAACCCGACACCTGCCAACGGGTCTACTTTGCCAATCACACCAGCCATCTGGATGCCTTGGTGCTCTGGTCCTGTTTACCCAAAGAGATCCGCATCCGCACGCGGGCGGTGGCCGCCCGGGATTATTGGGAAAAAGGCCCCATCCGGCGGCATATGGCGCGCAGCTTCAATGTGTTGCTGATTGATCGCAAGGAGATCAAGGTCCATCGCAGCCCGGTCCAAATGATGCTGCAGGAGATTGGCGAGCGGGATTCGTTGATCGTCTTTCCCGAAGGCAGTCGCAACACCAAGGAAGAGTTGGGCGAATTCAAGAGTGGCTTGTACTACCTGGGAAAGAAACGCCCGGACTTGGAGCTGGTGCCCGTGTATATGGAAAACTTGAACCGCGTGCTCCCGCGAGGCGAAGTGCTGCCGGTCCCGTTATTGAGTTGCATCACCATCGGCCCTCCCATCTGGTTGGAGGCAGGGGAGCCGAAGAATGATTTCCTGAATCGGGCCCGCGAGGCGGTGCAGCGGCTGAGGGACCGATAGCGTAATATGGCAACAGCATCCATCATGGCTCGGGCAATCCTGCTCGCCCAATCATCCAATGGGCCCCATCACGTTCACACGCAAACCTACTGGCTCCTGGGCGTCGTGCTGGGGTTGCTGGTCGTGGCCTATGTCGCCGGACGCTTGCTGAAACGCTATCCGGACCACTCCTTGAATCCGGCGTTGATCGAACGTTTCAATCACCGCATTCGCGTCTGGTGGTTGATGTGTGCGATCTTGGTGGCGGCGTTCTTGATGGGACGTGTGCCCACGATCATCTTGTTCGGGTGTTTATCGTTCTGGTCCCTGCGCGAATTCATCACCATGACCCCCACCCGGCGCGGGGATCACCGGGCACTGTTTTGGATCTTCTTTGTGTTCACCCCTGCCCAATACGCTCTGGTGGCCCTGGGAAGGGGGGCTTATGAGAGTTTGTTCGGAGTGCCCCACCGGGATTTCTACAGCCTGTACAGTGTGGCGATCCCTGTCTATGCCTTGTTGTTCATTCCCATGCGGACAGCGATGGCGGGCGATCCGCGGCGGTTCTTGGAGCGATCCGCCAAGATTCAAGCCGGATTGTTCATCTGTGTCTACTATCTCAGTTATGCCCCCGCTCTGTTGAACCTGGAACTCACCACGTCGGCGGGGGCGCTTTGGGGGGATCCGGGTTCCCATGTGCAGAATGCCGGGTTGCTGTTCTACTTTATTTTGATCGTCCAATTGGGAGACATGTTCCAGCAGGTTTGGAGCCGACTGGCGGGGCGTCGGGTGATTGCCCCCCGCATCCATGCCTCCCGGACATGGGAGGGGCTGTTGGGCGGAGTGACCAGCACCACGCTGGTCGGTGCCCTTTTATGGTGGGCGACACCCTTCCAATTCTGGCAGGCGGGTTGCATGGCGATGGTGGTTGCCGTCGCTGGCTTCGGCGGGGGCATGGTCATGTCGGCGATCAAACGCGATCGGGGGGTGGAAGACTACGGAACTTTAGTCCAGGGCCATCCGGGGATCTTGGATCGAATTGACTCCCTCTGCTTTGCGGCCCCCTTGTTCTATCATCTGACCCGTTACTTCTTTTCCCAGGTCTACTGATGAGTCCTACGGAACGCGTGGTTGTGTACACGGGATCCTTCGATCCCATCACCTTGGGCCACTTGAACGTGATCCGTCGCAGTGCCCGTTTATTTGATCGCCTGATCGTGGGGGTGGGAATCAACACGAAGAAGACCGCGCTGTTTTCGGTTGACGAGCGGGTGGACTTGGTTCGGCGAGTAACCGCTCCTTGTGGGAATGTAGAGGTACGTACGTTTCAGGGGTTGGCGGTCGAGTTTGTGCGGCAGTGTGGAGCGCGGGTGATGGTTCGCGGGGTGCGTCCGTTGACGGACATTGCGGCCGAATTCACGATGATGATGGCAAACCGGCATTTGGACCCGGATGTCGAAACTTTGTTTTTGATGGCGGATGAGGAGTTTTCGCACGTGTCCAGTTCTTTCATCAAGGAGATCACTCCTTTGGCGAATGACCAGATGCTGGCGCGTTTCCTGCCCTCGGCGATTATTCCCGACCTGCGGCGTCGTTTGGATGAATTCGGCTATCGTTTTGCCGGAGAAGAGCCACGGGAATAATCGGGATCGCGGCTCACGATAGGCGCGGTGGCTCAAAACAGGCGCAGTACCGTGCGTGCCAGACGTGTGCCCAGGGTGCGAGCGGGTGGTGGAACCATCGCGTAGTTGCATCTTAGCTGCCAGCGGTTTATCCTGTCGCATTGACACGGGAACGGGTCTGGCGGAACCAAATTTTTTTCCCCTCGATCGTTGGGAAATGACCATGAGTGCGGAACAGAAGCAGCAGACTCTGGAGGCCAAGGCGGCGGAAGCCGAGGTCGATGATTACGACGAGGAAGACGAGGAGGAGTGCGAGGAGTACTCCAGTGGTCAACGCTTTCTGCTGTTCACGGCCATGCCCGGTTGGCTGGTCAGCATGGTGGTGCATGCGGTGGGCTTGTTGATCTTGGCCTTGGTGACGGTGGGCCCGGACGTGGAACAGCTGCAGAACATCATTACGGCGGCGCCTCCCAGCGAGGAGATTCAGGAGATCGAAGAATTCCAGGAGGAATTGGTGCAGCCCCTGGATGTGGACGTGACGACCGACATGGTGGCCGACGCGGTGGCCATGGAATTCACCGAAATGGTCCCCGAGGACGTGACGGAGGTCTCGGTGGCCACGGACCTGGACTCGGCGGCGATTTCCGTGGAGCTGTTCGATTTCGGCGAGGAAACCGCGCCGAAGAGCGATCTTTACAAGACGATCGGCAGTTTCACCGGATCGGGTTTGGAGGGTCGTGGCGAGGCGGCTCGGCGGGCTTTGGTAGCCCAACACGGGGGGACGGCGGAAAGTGAAGCTGCGGTTGCTGCCGCCCTGCGCTGGTTGGCCGCCGTTCAGTTGCCCGATGGCGGCTGGTCCTTTGATCACCGTTTGGGCCCCCCGAATGAGGCTCGTAGGTCCCGGGATCCCGGTAACCTGCAAGACGCGCGGAACGGGGCCACGGCCATGGGCGTGTTGCCCTTCCTCGGAGCCGGTCAAACGCACGTGGAGGGGTCCTATCAGCGGAACGTGCAAGGCGCCTTGGCGTATCTGGTCAACAGCATGAAGAGCAATGGCAGCCTCCATGAGAGTGGGGGTACCATGTACTCGCACGGGCTGGCAGCGATCGCATTGACCGAAGCCTTTGGCATGACCAATGACCGAGCGCTGATGGCCCCGGCCCAGGCCTCATTGAACTTCATCTCCTATGCCCAAGACCCCGTCGGGGGCGGCTGGCGGTATCAGGTCCGGCAACCCGGCGATACTTCCGTCGTGGGGTGGAAATTGATGGCATTGAAGAGTGGGCACATGGCCTACCTCCAGGTGAATCCCAATACGATCCGGGG
>SLEY01000142.1 GCA_007124535.1 Planctomycetaceae bacterium | reverse complement strand
GTCGCTCACAGCCGGGCCGAATCGATCCATCTGGTCGCGCACAGCATGGGGAATCGCGCGCTGACAGCCGCCCTGCGCGAATTCAGCCTGGAGATGGGCACGGCCGCCGAGATGTTCGACCGGGTGGTACTGGCCGCACCCGATGTCGACGCCGACCATTTCCGCCGCGACCTGGCGCCCCATCTGCTGAATGCCGCCCGGCATGTCACCCTGTACGCCTCGTCCGGCGACCGCGCCCTGATCGCCTCCAAGCAGGTTCATGGCTACCCCCGCGCTGGAGAAAGCGGGCCCGGAATGGTGGTGCTGCCGGGCATCGAAACCATCGACGTTTCGGGGGTCGATTTGAGTCTGCTGGGCCACAGCTACTACGGCGAGAGTCAGCCGCTATTGCACGATCTGTTCCACTTGGTCCGCAAATCGCTCCCGGCAGCCCAGCGCTCGTGGTTGCAACGCCGGGAGCATGGCGCATTGGAATACTGGCATCTGCCGGGGACCACCGCCACGGCCCCCAGCAGCACCCTGCGTTGAAAGCGGCCCGCACCGGCGATTGGATCAGCTCGGACGTGTCTCACGGGTCGGGGCGGGAGGTCCCCGCTTACCCGGCCACCGGCTGACCGGTGGCCTGCAGATAGATCATGGCGGTCAACCGCAGGATGAAGGGCGCCACGAAGAGCGTTCCGACGCCGCAGGTGGCCGCGCCGCGAATCACCGTTTATCAGCGTGGATCAGCGGTTCGCCTGGATTCGGGGTCGATTCGCGGGGCCACGTCCGGCGTGACGGCATCGGGTAGTGGACTCGTGCGGGGCCACCGTGTATCATGACGTTGTTCGGCGAACTGAAGTCGGGCGGCGGATCGGCGGCGACTGGCGAGCCTCGCCGGCACAAGCGTCAGGCGGCAGTTGCTGGTAGTTCCTATCTCAAGGCAAGCTTGGCGGGGCCTGTGGTGGTCACACGTGATGGCGACGCGGTGGCCGTGCTACTGGGCGTCAGTGATGACGAAGAACTGGAGCGACTGCTCCTGGGTCATTCGCGGAAACTCGGCGCGATCCTTGACGCAGCGGATCGTCGCATTGAGGAAGGTGCCGGAATGGAGCACGACGAGTTCTGGGAGCAGGTCGAATCGGAAAGCCGTGGTCGTGAGAAGAACGGCAGCAGGAAGAAACGCTGAACCAAAGGATGAACGGGAGCGGTGATCAGGCGGGTTGCCTGGTTCGTCGCCGCCCCGTTATCCGTGACGTTCTGGCTGTCATGCTGACACGATTGACTCGGAGAAAGACTCATGTCCGTCGAAATACCGCTCGACAACCTATCTGTTTCGGAAAAGGTCCGCTTGTTGGAACGTGTGTGGGACAGTCTTTGCAGTAAGTCCGGTGATGTTCGGTCGCCGGACTGGCATCGGGAGGTACTCGAAACCCGAAAGCGGCGCCTTGAAGAGGGGCGAGCGACTGTGTCGCCATGGAGCCAAGCCAAAGCCCGGCTGTTGGACGCGGGACGATGATCGTCCATATTTCATCAGATGCCGAGGAAGATCTCATTGAGGGCTACTGGTTCTATGAGCGGCAATCACCCGGCCTCGGTGACTACTTTCGGAGTTGCCTCATTGCCGACATTGAATCATTGGCCTACTACGGCGGGATTCATGCAACTGAGTACGGCTACCATCGGGCGCTATCGAAACGGTTTCCGTTTTGCATCTATTACAGCGCAAACGAAGACACGGTTACCGTCGTCGCTGTGCTCGATGCCAGGCGTGATCCGTTGTGGATACGAGGACGACTCGAATAGCCCAAGGCCGAACTAGCCACTGGACCGGAGCCGCCGATCCGGTGGGAATGAAGTGGAATGCTGCCTGGCGGCGGCCCGATCCGCTTTGTCGTTACGATTCGAAACCTGGAGCCTGAATCGCTGCTTGACGCGTCTGGACGCCCGGTCGATACTGGACACCGGGGCAGGGAGGATGCGGAGGGGGCTGTTCCTGCCGCACCTGATCCCGCGGGGAGTCCAAGAACCTGTGAGGTGGATGAATGCATCCGGAATGAGGTCCCCGCTTACCCGGCCACCGGCTGACCGGTGGCCTGCAGATAAATCATGGCGGTCAACAGCAGGATGAAAGGCACCACGAACAGCGCCCCGATGCCGCAGGTGCCCACGACGACCACGAAGGCGACGATGCCGGTCACGATGTGCAAGCCGAACACCGTGGCTTTGTTGCCGTGCATGTATTCGATGGATGAAGACAGCGCGCCGCTGACCCCTTCGCCTCGATCCACCACAAAATACGTGGCCAACAACAGCAGCAGGGTAACATAATAATTCAGGATATTTGCCGTCCAGGAGACGATCAGCCCCCATATCTCCTCTCCCGACGCCTGCACGGCCACCATCGCTAAGAACCCCATGACCATGCTGATGCCGAAACTGATCAGACCACGAACCAGATTCAGCAGAATCACGCGCACCACGAAGGGCCCGCCCGCAAACAGATGACTGAACTCGACGGGCGAGCCGCGACAAAGGCCCACCGAAACCATCGCCAAACCGGCTTCGATCCAGGAATACCCCACCAGCAATCCCACCGCGAATAAAATGAACAGGGGGAGAGCGATCACCACGCCGACGGGGGCAAGATCACCTTGCATCATGGCGAAGAACAACCCCGCGACCGAAATCACCGCCACTCCGTAGACGGCCAACACCAGGGCGGTCAGGATCAGCGCCACCAGCACGAGAAAAGCCAGATTGCGGGTGAACACGGCCCAGGTCGCCGAGAGGGTTTCCCTGAAACCGATCTGCCGATGCGTGAGCGGCTGATGGCTTCCACCCCCTGCGGCGTAAGCATCAAGAGCCAGACCGGGAGTCGCGTAGGGGTTGTCCGACGCCGCCGCTTGACCATGGCGAGGCAAAGGCGCGGTATCCGCGAAGGGATTCTCTGCGGTTTGGGGCGGAAGGTCATCGCCCCTCTGGCTGGAGTACTCCCTGTCCTCGTCGGAGCGGTCCCAACTGCCCGAGCGCGGGGTTGCCTCCGACGAGTCACGAATCTCCGGCACTTGCATAATGTGCTCGCACTGGGGGCATTTAGCCCGTCTGCCTGCGGTGTCTTCCGGGGTGCGAAGCAGAGCGCCGCAGCGGGAGCAAGGGAATTCAATGGACACGTCGGGGTCTCCGCAAGAGTTTCGAACTGATTTCGTGTCAGGAAAGGGGCTGCCCCTCGCCGGGCATCACCCTCCAAAGGGGCCGATCTGGGGTACTCATTTTGCACCGTTTTCGCCCCGTTTCGTTGGAGTGCGGTGGCCAGACACCGCTTTCTTTTTTGTCCGGTTTGTATTCCGTAGGATAGCTGTTGGAGGCGCGCAAAGAAAGGCACCGCCAAAGCGGCGTCGAGCCACCGCACTCCAAAACCGCCCGACCCCCTGCCAGGAGTGACGATCGATGCGGAACAATGATGGGATCAAACACGTTGGTCTTGGCTCGCACAAATTGAACACCCCCGGGAAGACCCCTTTTCTGACAGAGCTTAACACAGATACGCCTTGCCGGGGAAGTATGGGCCAGGGGCGTGCTCCGGCAGATAGCAGCCGAAAGTCTCCAGCCGCGTGGTGAGTTCCCGGCGAATCTGCTATCTTGGGAACATGACTCTCGATCCACGTGACATCCTCGGTCCTGGCGGCCGCATTGCCCAGCGTCTGCCTCACTATGAACATCGCGAGCAGCAGCTGCAGATGGCGGATGCGGTGCGCGATGCACTCCAGGAGGGGCATCATCTTCTGGCCGAAGCAGGTACCGGGGTGGGGAAGAGCTTCGCCTACCTGGTGCCCGCGATTCTGGCGGTTAGCGAAGACCGCAAATCGGGTGATTCCGATGCGGTGCGGCGGATCGTGTTGTCCACCCACACGATCAGTCTGCAGGAGCAGTTGATTCGCAAAGACCTGCCGCTGTTGAACGCGGTGATTCCCCGCGAGTTTACGGCGGTGCTGGTCAAAGGCCGGCGCAACTATTTGAGTCGGCGTCGTTTGGCCAACGCCCTGTCGCGTGCCAGCAGCATGTTCGCCACGGAGGAGGAGTTCGAGCAGTTGCGGGTCATCCGGGCGTGGTCCCAGCAGACGAACGATGGTTCGTTGAGTGATTTGCCGTTTCGGCCGTTGGGGCAGGTGTGGGACGAAGTGGCCAGCGACACCGGCAACTGCATGGGCCGCAACTGCCCCCACTACGACAAGTGTTTTTATTTCCTGGCACGCCGCCGGGCGCACCACGCCCAACTGTTGGTGGTCAATCACGCCCTGTTCTTCAGCGATCTGGCCTTGCGGCGGGCGGGCGCCAGTCTGCTGCCGAAGTACGATGCGGTGATCTTGGACGAAGCGCACACTTTGGAGTCCGTCGCCGGCGAGCATTTGGGAATCGGGGTCACCTCGGGGCAAGTCACTTATATTCTGAACAAACTGTACAACGACCGCACGAACAAGGGCCTGCTGGTGTATCACGGCTGGCAGGAGGAGCAGCGGGAAGCGTTTCGCTGCCACGACCTGGCCGACGATTTCTTTCGGGACGTGCATCACTGGTTGGAGCAGCAGCGCGGCGAGAACGGTCGGGTCCGGTCCCCTGAGATTGTTGGAAATCCTCTGAGCCCCCACTTGGAGAAGTTGGCCGGCTTGATCCGGCGCCGTGGTGGCGGGTTGAAGGACGAGGCGGAGCGGCAGGATATCACTTCGGCCTGCGATCGTCTGAGGACGTTGGCCCGCGAGATCGAGACTTGGCGTGTCCAGCGGATGCCGGATGCCGTCTATTGGGTCGAAGGCGGTTACTCGCGGCGGGGCCGCTTGTTCGTGACGCTGGCGGCGGCGCCCATCGATGTCGGGCCGGCGCTCCGCGAGCAGCTGTTCGAACCCGTCCGCACGGTGATCCTGACCAGTGCCACCCTGTCGGTCGGCCGCCGGGCTTCGTTCGATTTCTTTCAGTCCCGCATCGGTTTGACCCAAACGCACACGATCAAGCTGGACAGTCCTTTCGACTATCGCACGCAGGCACAGCTGATTTTGGTGCAAGGGATGCCGGACCCGAGCACCCAGCGGGCGCAATTCGAGCGGCGTTGTTTGGGGCTGCTCCGCCGCTACATCGCGCGGACCGACGGCCAGGCCTTTGTGCTGTTCACCAGCTACGACCTGCTGCGGCGGGCGGCCCGCGAACTGGCCCCCTGGTTGACTCAGCAGCAGATGGGTCTGTACAGCCAGGCGGACGGGATGCCGCGGCATCAGATGCTGGAATCCTTCAAGAAGAATTCCCGCTCCGTGCTGCTGGGCACGGACAGTTTCTGGCAGGGGGT
>SLEY01000064.1 GCA_007124535.1 Planctomycetaceae bacterium | reverse complement strand
CCGGCCGCGTCCCGCGCCGCCGGGGCCGCCGGCCCGGCCCGGCTGCGCGCCAGGCTGTCCAATTCGCGGCGGGTTTGCATCTGACCCCGCGCAAACGCCTGGTTCCGCGTCAATTGCTCCTCCAATACGCTCGGTTCCACCGGCTCGATCTCCAGCGCGGATACATCCCAAGGCAACTCGCCCTCCAGCCCTTCCAGCGACCCGGACACGAAGCCCACCGGCGGGCGCCACAAGCCGCTGGCCCGCACAAACGGATTCTCCGCGCACAGGGCTTGCAACGCCCGTTCGAGTCGATCCGGCGGCGTCTCCGACAACTCCGCCAACGTGTCCAGCAGCGCCTCGCAAACCTCCTCGAAGGCCAGCAGCAAATTCGCCGCGGCCGTCTCCGCTTGCTGGTTCAGACTGGCCAACCGCGCGGCGCGAAACGCCGCCAGATTGTCCTCCATGCGATCCGCCTCGCGCTGGACCAACCACACCGTGCCAATCCCCAACAGCAGGGTCGGCAACAGCAGCAGTGCCCAGAAGGTGAGACCTTGTTTCACGTTCACTCGCTCCCGATTGGGTCAGCGTCCGCCGTCGATGCGAATCCGGCCCACCGACTGCTGATTCCGCGACTGGTAGGCATCGGTTCGCCGTTCAAGGACCTCCTGACGCGAATAACCGCGTTCCCGGAGGATCTGCGATTCACGCCGGCCATAGCTTTCCAACTGCCTGGCCGCCCCGGGCTGAATTCCCGCCGCAGCCGCCTCTTCACCCAGCTTGCGCAAGCGATCCTGAGCCTCCTGGCGAGCCCCTCGCTCGACCAAATCCAACACCTCGTCCTGTACCGCCGCCCGGTGCAATTCCACCCACGCGCTTTGGACCTCCGGATTCACCGCGGCTTCCGCCTCCTCCGGACGGCTGGTATACCGCACCTGCGTCCGCGCCGATGTCTCGCCGTCCCGGTTGTCCGCGACGCGGCGGTACCGAGCGCGCGCGACCAGCGCATCCAGCATTTGACCTTCGTCGCCCTCGGGGATCGTCAGTTCCAGCAGACTGTACTTGCTGGCACCCCCTCCCAAGTCGTGAAAGTCGATCTCGATCCGGTTGGCCGTCTGCCGGTAGGCGCGCCCCAGCACGTTCCGTAACGTGACCCGCGCCGGCAACTCGATCGTGATCGTCACCCCGGTCGCTACCGTGCTGACCAGCGCTCCGATCTCATCCTCGAAGATCTTGGGGAGCGTCTTGGAATCGTCCACAAAGTAGTTGTTGCCCTCGCTGGCCTGTGCCAGGCTGGTCAACAGTCGTTCATTATAGTCCCGCCCCAGTCCGACCGTCGAGACGATCACGCCCGAGCGCGAGAACTCGCGGCCCAACTTGTCAAAGGCTTCCGGCCGGGTCGGACCGACATTCGCCAGTCCATCGGACAGAAGAACCGCTCGATTGAGGTATTTTTTATCGAGATTCTTCTTCAGTTCCGTCAGACCGGCCTGCATACCCCCGTGGATATTCGTCGTTCCGCCCGCCTGGATGCCGGTGATTTTCTCCTCGACCAACCCCAGGTTGGTCAGTCGCTGGGCGGGGATCAGCGTTTCCACTTCGCGATCGAACACGACCACCGAGAAAATGTCCTGGCTGCCCAAGCGACGTACGGCTTCGATGGCCCCTTGTCGCGCGTGCTCAATCCGATCGCCCCGCATCGATCCCGATTTGTCGATGATCAGACTCAGGTTCACCGGTGGGCGATCCGCTTCGGGCAATTCGGCCCCCTGAACCTCGACTTTCACACGAACCGTGTGCGTTTTGCCGGCTTCCACCACCGGTTGATCGCTCTCCACCCTCAGCTGGACCGTTTCGGCGGGCGCCCTCAGGGGCAGGGCCAGGAGGGCCAGCAGGATCATGCTGCCGCGAAAAATCTGTCGTGCCATCGTCAACTCCTTCGAAGAAAAAGTGGGATTGCGAATCCCCACCGGGATCCGTACTTCCTTCATTTTGTTCCGAAACCCCGATCCAGTTGTCACCTGCACGTCAAACGTTTGTCAAAAAGTTGTAAAACCCGGGCCGGGATACAATTCATCTTGAGTTGTGGGGGGCTTTTGCCTACGATTCGCCGCCTTGTCTGCCCTGGCTTCCCCGGGATGGGAGCCGCGCACGCTTCCCTCCCTCGTTTTTTCCTTGACTGAACCTATGATCGACTTTGAAATCCAACGCTGCAGCCGGCGATGTGCGGCCACCGACCGGGAATTGTCGCCCGGCGAAGTGTTCTATTCGGTGCTGATCGCCCAAGGTGGGGACGTGGTCCGCTACGATTACAGCCAGCAGGCCTGGGATGGCCCCCCGGACGAGGCGGTCGGCTGGTGGAAAGCCAAAATGCCCGAAGTGAGCAGCAAACGGGTTCATTGGGCCCCCAACGACGTGCTGTTGGACTATTTCCAGCGACTGGAATCGCAGGATCCCCAAGCGGATGTTCGCTATATCCTTGCTCTGCTCATGATCCGCCGCCGCATCTTTCGCCTGGAAGAATCGGAGATCGACGAGTCGGGCCGAGAACATTTGGTCGTATTTTGTCCTCGCAATGAGACGGAGTATCGGGTGGCGGTCGAGTCGCCGGATTCGGCGCGGATCGAGCAGATTCAGGAGGAACTCGCCCGGTTGCTGTTCGCCGACGCGGCGTAGTCGCAGCAACGGTGGCAAAAGGACAGGACGTTGCCCCCTTTTCGACGGATCGTTTTACTTGTTCTGGTAGCGCTTTTTAGTGCCAGTGGAGCGACTTGTCCGCGGCGCACGCCGGCCGTGAATGCGCCCGCGGCGTTCCATGCGCCCCCCTCGCTGGCCGAAGTCCTCCGCGCGGTCAACTCGCAAAGCGACCCGATCTACCAACTGCAGACCGACAATGCCCGGCTGATCTTCCCCGGCACGCCCGCTTTGCGCACCAGCATTGCGATCCAGCGGCCGCGCAGCTTGCGGCTCCGGGCCCAATTCATCGGGATGGGCGAGGTGCTGGATATGGGCAGCAATGACCAGTTGTTCTGGGCCCTGGTCGACGCGCCCTCATTGACGACCGGTATGCCGCGAGCGATCTACTTTGCAAACCACGATCGGCCGTTGAGTGCCGAAGCGCAACAGGTGCTGCCGATCAAGCCCGACGCACTGGTGGAAGCGTTTGGCTTGATTCACTTTGATCCGAACCATACTCATGAGGGCCCTTGGCCACACGGTTCGGACCAGTTGGAATTCCGTTCGCGGGTTCCCGGTCCCGAGGGGGAACGAGGCAGGATCACGGTGGTCCATGCCACGTACGGGTGGATTACGCAACAGCACTTGTACGATGTGCAGGGGAACTGGGTGGCTTCCGCCTTCGCCTCGCAGCACCAGCACTACCCAGAAATAGGGGCCTCGTTGCCGCACCGGGTCGAGGTGCGTCTGCCGCCGCCCAGCACCTCGTTCCACTTGGAGGTCGAGTCCTATTCGATCAACCAGTTGCGGGCGGATCCGGCTCAATTGTTCTCCATGCCCACGCATCCCGATCATCCGCAGATCGATTTGGCGGCGCCGGCCTCCCTGCCCCCCATCCATCGTGATCCGGCTGCTGGCGCTCCTCCCTCGGCCGCGTCTTCGCCAGGCCCTCCCGTGACAGGGAATCGTCCCCGCTATCGTGGCTATACCGCTGACTGGCGATAGCCAACCGGCCAACTCCACGGCATAATAAGGAAAACGGGATCGGGGTTCGTTGGTTGTCAGAGGAGAAACCGAATCGGCATGCTCACCGGGGTTCAGATCATCTGTTTTGCTGCCAGCTATGCGGTCGCATTGGGTTTGGAGATTGCGCGGCTGTTTTATCAGGCGCCGTTGCGGACGGTGGTGGCTTGGGGATTCACGGCGGGTGGGCTCCTGGCTCACACGATTTACCTTGTGGCTCGCGGCGCCCGAGAGCCCTTGCATTCGGTGCCCTTATCCAGTTGGTTCGACTGGCTATTGATTGTGGCTTGGGGCATGGTGGCCGTTTATCTGGGAATGTCGTTTCGACGTCCGCGGGCGGCTCTGGGTATTTTTGTGCTGCCCGTGGTCCTGCTGTTGATCGGTTTGGCTTGGCTGTTTCGCGACGTAGCCCCCTTCCCGCGGAATCAAGCGATGATCGTCTGGGCCCTGGTGCATGGGTTGGCTTTGTTGTTGGGCGTGATAACCGCGTTATTGGCGTTTGTCGCCGGGCTGATGTACTTGGTGCATTCGTACCGATTGAAGCAGAAGATCCCGCCGCGAGCCGGGCTATGCCTCCCCTCGTTAGAATGGCTTCAGCAGGCGAATCGGCGGTTGTTGATCGTATCGTCCTCTCTGCTGGCAGCCGGTTTGATTTCGGGCGGCATTTTGAATTGGGTCATGCGGGAGCAGGGCATGGCGTGGACGGACCCGGTGGTCGGGACTTCCGGGGCGTTGCTGATGTGGTTGCTGGTGGTGTTGGTTTTTGAGATGCGTTACAAGCCGGCTCAGGAGGGTCGCAAGGTGGCCTATTTGACGGTCGCCAGCTTTTTCTTTTTGGGCCTGGTCATGGCGACGGTGCTGCTGGTCCCCTCCCAGCATGCAGCGCCGGGGCGCGAGGGGGGCAGCACGGGAAACTGGCCGGCGGTGGAAAGCCGGGCGCCGGGGGAGACGGTCGAGGAGGGAAGTCGGCAATGAAGCTGCAGATGCTGGGCTGTAGCCATCACACGGTTCCGCTGGAGGTCCGCGAGTCGCTGGCCTTTTCCGAGGAACAGTGCCGCATGGCCCTGGCCATCCTTCGCCAGCGTTTTCCGGAATGCGAGTCCGTGGTGCTGTCGACCTGCAACCGGGTCGAGTTGTATACGGCTTCGATGCAGGAGGCGCGGTGTCCGGAGCGGCAGCAGTTGGTGGATTTTCTCGCCGAATTCCACGATCTGGATCCGCAGGCGATCGGTTCCCAGCTGGCGGAGCGGGTGGGTGAGGACGCGGTGCGGCATTTGTTCATGGTCGCGGCCAGTTTGGACAGTATGGTGTTGGGCGAGGCGCAGATTTTGGCCCAGGTCAAGCAGGCATACGAATTGGCTCGGGTCCGCGATTGTGCCGGACCGCTGATCAATGCGTTATTCCAGGCGGCGATCCGGGTGGCCAAACGGGTGGCCCACGAGACTTCGATTCACGAGCGCCGGGTCAGCATTCCGAGTGTGGCGGTCTCGGATTTCGCCGCCCAGATCTTCGAACACTTCGACGACAAAGCGGTGCTGTTGATCGGAGCGGGCGAGATGGGCGAGGAGACGCTCCGGCAATTGAAGGAGCGGGGAGCCCGGGATCTGACCGTGGTGAATCGCAATCCGAGCCGTGCCGAGCGGTTGG
>SLEY01000173.1 GCA_007124535.1 Planctomycetaceae bacterium | reverse complement strand
TCACGCCGCGTTTTTCCAGCGTCGGATGATGACCTTTTCCAGCTCGATGATCGCAAAGATGATCACGCCGGTGATCAGAATCCACAGCCATTGGCTCGGCGCAACCGCCCCGGTGCCGAAAATTTTCTGCGCCGGCGGCCAGTAGGTAAAGACGGCCTGCAGGACGATCAGGATGCCGATGGCGATCAGGGCTTCTCGGTTGCCGAACAGACCGTCCAGGCTGATCGAAGAGCGATCCAGAAAGCGGCTGCTGAACAGGTAAAAGACCTGGCCGGTGACAATCGTATTGACCGCGATGGCCCTGGCGACTTCGAGTTCCACATGATCAACATAGCGTAAAAAGAGGGCGATTGCCGCCGCACCGATCAGCAGCGAGACCAGGACCAGACGCCAGAGGAAGAAAACATCAATGATCGGCTTATTCGGCGGTCGGGGGGGACGCTCCATGATGCCTTTTTCAGGCGGCTCAAAGGCCAGCGCCAGCGCCAGGGTGACGGCAGTCACCATATTGATCCACAGGATCTGGACCGGGGTCGTCGCCATCGTCTCAAAGAGGAACAGCACCGAGGCAATGACGACCAGGGACTGGGCGCCATTGGTCGGCAGCAAGAACAGGATGGTCTTCACGAGGTTGTCGTAGATGGTCCGGCCCTCTTCGACGGCCCGTTCAATGGTGGCGAAATTGTCGTCGGCCAGTACGATCTCGGCGGCCTCTTTGGCCGCTTCGGAGCCTTTGACGCCCATCGCCACGCCGACATCG
Source organism: Planctomycetaceae bacterium (assembly GCA_007124535.1). Classification (GTDB taxonomy): domain Bacteria; phylum Planctomycetota; class Planctomycetia; order Pirellulales; family Pirellulaceae; genus SLMF01. Next base: position 4,590 of record SLEY01000173.1, on the reverse strand, counting down.
GCGCGTTTCAGCGCCGGTGCATCGTTCACGCCGTCACCGGTCATCGCAAGAACGTGATTCTGGCTCTGCAGGGCGGTCAGGATTTTCAGTTTATGCTCCGGGCTGGAACGGGCGAAGACATCGTTTTCCCGGGCCAATCGTACCAGCTCCTCGTCATCGGCTTTTTCCAGCGCTTTCCCGGAGACCGCGTGCCGTCCGTCGCCGATGCCCATCTGGGCCCCGATGCTCTTGGCGGTCAGCAGATGGTCGCCGGTGATCATTTTGACCTGGACCCCGGCGTGATGACACTGCTCGACCGCATAGATCGCCTCTTCCCGCGGCGGATCGAGAATGCCCACCAAGCCCAGCATGGTCAGCCCTTCGACCTGCTCTTCTTCGATCGAGTCGGCATCGGTCTGCTTTTGAGCGATCGCCAGGACCCGGTGGCCTTCTTGGGCCAACTGCTCCTCCAGCTCGAACCATTGGTCGCGGTCCAAATCGGTCAGCCCGTCATCGACCCTCTGTTTGGAGCACATGCCGATGGTCCGCTCGGGGGCGCCTTTGACATAGATGATCGAGCCTTTCTCGGGGTCTTTGTTCAGGCTGGCCATGAAACGCCGCTCGGATTCGAAGGGAATCAGGTCAAGTCGTGGACGCTGCTGCCGCTCTTCTTCCTGATCCAGACCGACTTTGACGGACAGGACCACAACTCCCCCTTCGGTAGGATCTCCTTCGACGATCCATTGACCGTCCTTTTGACGCAGTTCGGCTTCGCTGGCCAGCATCCCGGTTCGCGCCAGTTCGATCAGGTCGGACTGTTCCTGCGGGTTGACCTCTCTGCCCTCCAGCGTGAATTTTCCCTCGGGCGTGTAGCCGGTGCCGGAGATCGAATACACCTTGTCGGCCATCGCCACTTTGGTGACCGTCATTTCGTTGCGGGTCAACGTGCCCGTCTTGTCGGCGCAAATTGCGGTAACCGATCCGAGCGTTTCGACGGCGGGCAGTTTTCGGACGATGGCGTTTCGCTTGGCCATCCGCTGCACGCCCAACGCCAGGGTGATGGTCATAATCGCCGGCAGGCCTTCGGGGATCGCAGCCACGGCCAAGCTGATCACGGCCATGAAGATTTCCACTGGCGGCAGGCCGCGCCACAAATAGCCGAATGCGAAGATCACCAGGCAAACTGCAACAATGACGACCGACAGCGTCCGACCGAAGGCTTCGATTTTCCGCAGCAGCGGGGTTTGCAATTCCTCGACTTGGGAGACCATTTCGCTGATGCGGCCGATCTCGGCCTCGGCCCCGGTGGCGACCACGATGCCGCGCAGGCGCCCGCTGGTGACGATCGTGCCGGAATAGGCCATGCTCTTGCGGTCACCGAGGGTTTCGTCCTCAGCGACCGGATCGGTCTGTTTGGAAACCGGCTTGGACTCGCCGGTCAGGACGGACTCGTCGATCTGTGCGTTTTCGGCCTCGAAGACCCGAAGATCGGCCGGGACGCGATCGCCCGAGCCAAGCACGACGATATCGCCGGGAACCAATTTGACTGCGTCAATCTGGCGTTTCTTGCCGCCGCGCAGGACGGTGGCTTGGGGCGAGAGCATCCCGCGAATCGATTCCATCGCCTTCTCGGCTTTGCCTTCCTGGAGGAAACCGACGATGGCGTTGACGATCACCACCGCGAGAATCACCGTCATGTCGATCCACTCTTGCAGCACCGCGGCCAGGACGGCGGCCACAAGCAGAATGTAGATCAGGATATTTTGAAACTGTTTGAGAAACCGCTTCAGCGGTCCGGCCTTCTGCTCCGACGGCAGTTCGTTCGGCCCGTATTCGTCGCGGCGGCGCCGGGCCTCCTCGCGGTTCAATCCGTCCGGATTCGCCTGAAAATCGGCCATCACGTCATCGGCTTCGACGGCATGCCACGGATGCCGTTGCTTTTGCGTCGCGTCTTCAGGCATTGTTTTCTCCCTCATTCCAGCAGACTCCCCTTCTTGGATACGGCGTGGTCGCATGCAGCCCACCACGTGACCGCTTTCTGTCGGGGCCATTTGTGTGTGAGCGAGCGTCCAGGGTCTTCTCTGCAAACGACGTGCCAAAACGCCATGCCACGATTGGGCTATATGACTGCCTCCTAGACGTGCCACACGCGGAAACTACGATTGGTTCTCCTATCCGGAATGTGCTGATTACCCAATCCAATAGAGTCAATGCCACAACTTCTTTGGCAGGGCTTGTCAGTTCCTTTTGCCTTGCACCCCTGTTTTTCGAATCGATGCGGGGGGCGCTGGCGACCTGGCGGAAAGGCGCTTATACTGGGCCCGTACCGGTATTTCTGAGCCGATGGATTTTTTGGGAGCAGTACTGATGAACCAAGGGGACAAGTCGGCGGGGGCGGGTTGGAACCGCCGTAGTTTTCTGCAAGCCTCATCGCTGGCGGCGGCGGCCGGCACGTTGCCCGTGGCCCGCGGCGCGCACGCCGCGGGCGACGATGCCATCAAGATCGCATTGGTCGGCTGTGGCGGGCGGGGCCGCGGTGCGGTGGTCCAGGCGCTGAACAACGCGGCCGGGGCGAACGTGCGCCTGGTGGCCCTGGTCGATGCCTTTCGCGATCGCGTGGACGATACGTACCGCATGGTCAGCGCGCGGCATCCGGATCGGGTGGATGTGCCGGAGGAGCGCAAGTTCACCGGTTTGGACGGTTACGAGCGGGCGTTGGAATGCGATGTGGACCTGGTCCAACTGTGTGGTCCCCCCGGTTTCCGCCCGGCACAATTCGAAGCGGCCGTGGCGGCGGGCAAACATGTGTTCATGGAAAAACCCGTCGCCACCGACGCGCCCGGTGTCCGCCGGGTCATGGCCGCCAACGAAGTGGCCAAGGAAAAGGGCCTGCTGGTCGCCGTCGGGCATCACCTGCGGCACGAAGTCAAACACGTCGAATCGCTGGCTCGCATCCATGACGGTGCGATCGGCCGGGTGGAATACGTCCGCGCCTACTTCAACAGCACGGGGGTCTGGGTCCGCAACCGGCAACCCGACCAGAGCGAAATGGAATACCAAGTCCGGAACTGGTACTACTTCACTTGGCTCAGCGGGGATCATATCGTCGAACAGCACGTGCACGATCTGGACATCGGCAACTGGATCCTGCAGGCCACGCCCGTCCAGGCGCAGGGTTCCGGCGGGCGGCAGGTCCGCATCGGTCCGGAGTACGGCGAGATTTTCGACCATCATACGGTCGAGTTCACCTATGCCGACGGGTCGCGGATGTTCAGTTACTGCCGGCACATTCCGAATTGCTGGAACAGCTTTTCCCAACACGCCCACGGCACGGGGGGATCGGTGCACATCGAGGGTCACGGCCCGGCCGAACTGCGCATCGCCGACCAGGAGCCGATCCGGATCGAACGAGGGCCGGCGGGCCATCAGCGGCACCAGAATCATTTGTTCGCCGCGTTGCTGGAAGGTCAGCCGTTCAACGAAGGCGACTTCGGCGCCTCGGCGACGATGACGGCGATTCTGGGACGCATGGCCACCTATTCGGGCCAAGTCGTACGCTGGCAGGATGCCTTGAATTCGCAGATCGATTTGAGTCCGTCCCGCATGACGTGGGATGCGGAGATGCCGGTCCAACCCGGCCCGGACGGATTGTACCCCTGTGCGATTCCCGGCGTGACGCCCGCCGTTTGATGGTCCCTCGGGTTCCCGCAAGCGGAGCCTGCTTAAAAGTAGAAAGGATGGGGGCAGACATGCATCCCTTGATCGAGCAATTGCTGGCGGAGGCTCCGGTGGTGGTCGACGGCGGCTGGGGTACGGAACTGCAGGCTCGCGGGTTGCCCAGCGGTGGCTGTCCGGACGAGTGGAATCTTTCGCATCCGGTGGAGGTCGAGCAGGTGCCGCGGGCGTATGTCCAGGCGGGCAGCCGTATCGTGCTGACCAATACGTTCCGTGCGAATCGGGTTTCCTTAGCCGATTTCGGCTTGGCGGATCAGGCGGCGGCGATCGCCCGGGCGGGCGTGAAAATCTCTCGGCGGGCGGCGGACGGACAAGCTTACGTGTTTGCCACGATGGGGCCCAGCGGCAAGATGCTGGTGGCGGGCGAAATCAAACCGCAACGGTTGGCCGACGCCTTCCGCGAACAGGCCGAAGCCCTGGCAGACGGCGGCGCCGATGCGCTGGTCGTCGAAACCATGGCCGAGCTGGAAGAAGCCCGGTTGGCTTTGGAGGCGGCACGCGACACGGGGTTGCCGACCGTCGCTTGCATGGTCTTTGATTCCGGGGCCAAGTTGGACCGCACAATGATGGGCGTCACGCCGGAACAAGCGGCCGAGACCCTGACCGCCGCCGGTGCGGACGTGATCGGGGCCAATTGTGGCCAGGGGATCGCCGGTTATGTGCCCATCGCCCGCCGCATGCGGGCGGCAACGCAGCGGCCGCTGTGGATCAAGGCCAATGCGGGCTTACCTGAAATGGTAGACAATCAGGTGGTGTATCGCACCTCGCCGGAGGAGTTTGCCAGCCATGCCCGCGAGTTGCGCAGCGCCGGGGCCGATTTTATCGGCGGCTGCTGCGGTACCAATCCGGACTACATCCGCGCCTTGGCCAAGGAGC
>SLEY01000364.1 GCA_007124535.1 Planctomycetaceae bacterium | reverse complement strand
GACTTTCTTCAGGTACCTCTAGGCAAGCCGATCGTATTCGGGTATATTAACCCGTTTTTGCGGCGGGGGTGATCCCAGCGAGTGAGCCAGCGTAGCTCAGTTGGCAGAGCAGCTGATTTGTAATCAGCCGGTCGTGGGTTCGAGTCCCTCCGCTGGCTTCCGGTTTTATTTCACGAGAAGGGGCGCAGGTACGACAGCATGGCAGGCGTGGGCATGGTGACGTGGAGCCCCTGCAGAGGATCGATGGTTTTTTGGGGGGTTACCCGAGCGGTCAAAGGGGACGGACTGTAAATCCGTTGGCATCGCCTTCGCAGGTTCGAATCCTGCACCCCCCACTGAGGAATTTACTGCCTGGAAGGGTGGCAGTGAGTGAGTGAGAACGAAGGAGATCAGCGATTGAATGCGGGTGTAGCTCAGTGGTAGAGCAACAGCCTTCCAAGCTGAAGATGAGGGTTCGATTCCCTTCACCCGCTTTCGGGCTCTCGGACCTCAGCAAGTCCTGGGGGGTCGTGATTAGCTGCTGTAGCTCAGTTGGTAGAGCGCGTCCTTGGTAAGGACGAGGTCACGGGTCCGAGTCCCGTCAGCAGCTCTCCAACCCGTCGCCGTTCGGCAAGCGGCATGAGGAAATCGTGGTACTGGTTTATTTTGGCAGTGACGCACTTAGAACGCAGGTGTAAGAAGCATGGCTAAGGAGACATTTCAGCGGACCAAACCGCACATCAATGTGGGCACCATCGGGCACATTGATCATGGCAAGACGACCTTGACCGGCGCGATGTTGGCGGTCCAGGCCAAGAAGGGCTTGGCCCAATTCAAATCGTACGCGGATATCGCCAAGGGCGGTACGGTGCGAGACGAGACGAAGACGCTGACCATCGCCGTGGCGCATGTCGAGTACGAGACGGAGCAGCGTCACTACGCCCACATCGATTGTCCCGGGCATGCCGACTTCATTAAGAACATGATCACCGGGGCGGCCCAGATGGACGGGGCGATCCTGGTGGTGTCCGCTGCCGACGGCCCCATGCCTCAGACCCGCGAGCACGTGCTGCTGGCCCGCCAGGTGGACGTCCCCCAGTTGGTGGTGTTTTTGAACAAGGCCGACTTGGTTGACGATCCGGAGTTATTGGAGTTAGTCGAGTTGGAGGTGCGTGAATTGCTGAGCAAATACGAGTTTGACGGGGACAATGTCCCCGTCATTCAAGGCTCGGCGTTAGCGGCCTACCAGAACCCCGAGGACCCCGAAAAGATCGGTTGCATCGGCGAGTTGATGGATGCGATCGACGCCACGATTCCCGAGCCGGCTCGGGAGGAGGACAAGCCCTTCCTGATGGCCATCGAAGATGTGTTTTCGATCGAGGGTCGGGGGACGGTTGCCACGGGCCGGATCGAACGGGGGGTCATCAAGGTGGGCGAAGAGGTCGAGATCGTCGGTTTGCGGGATTCGACCAAGACCACGGTCACGGGCGTCGAGATGTTTCGCAAGTTGTTGCCTGAGGGCCGGGCCGGGGACAACGTCGGCTGCCTGCTCCGCGGCGTCAAGCGGACGGACATCGAGCGTGGTCAGGTATTGGCCAAGCCCAAGTCGATTCACCCGCACACGAAGTTTGAAGCGGAAGTGTACTGTTTGTCGAAGGATGAAGGCGGGCGGCACACGCCTTTCTTCAGCGGCTATCGGCCGCAGTTCTACTTCCGGACCACCGACGTCACTGGAACGGCCAATCTGATCGACGCCGAAATGTGCATGCCCGGCGATAACGTCCGCCTCTCGGTCGAATTGCTCAAGCCGATTGCGATGGACGACGGGGTGCGTTTTGCGATTCGCGAGGGCGGTCGCACGGTCGGTTCCGGTGTGGTCACCAAGATTCTCAGCTAAGAGGTTCCTTTACAGGGGTGTAGCTCAATTGGCAGAGCACCGGTCTCCAAAACCGGGGGTTGCGAGTTCAAGTCCCGCCGCCCCTGCCTGGCGGGCGTATCGGCGGTGGGTTTTTCCTGCCGCCGGCGCCTGCCTTTTCCTCTTAGCAAGGAGGCGACTTTCCCATGCCTAAAGACAGAACGGCGCCTGCCGGCATATGGTTGAGTGAGTTGTTCGCGATTCACGTGTACAAGCGCAGCCAGGGCCGGGTGACGCGCCAAGCGACTTTTGCTGCCGTGGCGATTGTGGTGGCCATGGGCGCCTGGCGTTTTTACAACCATTTCGGGCCCGCATTGCGACAAGGAATGGGTTACGCGATTGCCGGCCTGCTGTTGGCTGGCGGTTTGTGGCTGGCCTACCGCGTCGTCAATGTCCCGCGATTTGCGGATTTTCTGATCGCGGTGGAAGCCGAGATGAACAAGGTTTCCTGGCCTTCGCGTTCGGAGCTGTATCGCAGTTCGGCCGTGGTGATCTTCGTGATCTTTGCGTTGGCGGGCCTGCTGTTCGGTTTCGATCTCGTGTGGGGTTTCGTGTTCGAATGGACGGGCATTTTGAGGCCCTCGCCCTAGCTCCTATGAGGTAAGGTTGTGAGTGACACCCCCGACAGCGAAGTACCGGAAGCGATGGAACCGCCGCCGCGTGAGTGGTTCATTTTGAAGGTGCAGGTCAACCGCGAGGATTCGATTCGCGAGGCCTTGTGGCGGCGGATCCGGATTGCGGGTTTGGAGGAGTTTTTCGGGGACATCATCGTTCCCACCGAGGATGTGGCGGAGTACAGCAAGAGTGGCAAGCGGCGGATTGTCAAGCGGAAGCTGTATCCCGGTTACATCCTGATCAACATGGCGCTGACGGATGACACGTGGTTTCTGGTCCGCGAGACGCCGGGTGTGGGCGACTTTACGGGCTCGGCGGGCAAGCCGACGCCGATGGAGTCGGAGGAGGTGGAGCGGATCCTGAAGCTGGGGGTATCGGAGGACGAGGGTGGCGCGCAGATCAAGACGGCCATCCCGTTCCGCCGCGGTGACCGGGTGCGTGTCAAGGACGGGAATTTTCAGAATTTTGAAGGCGATGTGGAAGCGATTGACGAGGCCAATGGTCGGATCACCGTGGTGATCACGATCTTCAATCGTTCCACGCCCGTGGAACTGGAACATTGGCAGCTGGAAGCGGTCTAGGCCGGAGAGTTGCGTGGAGCGATCGAGGTAGAAGGACATGGCGAAAAAGATAGCGGGAGAGGCCAAGTTTCAGGTTCCGGGTGGCCAGGCGACGCCGGCGCCCCCGGTGGGAACCTCCTTGGGCAAGTTCGGGATCAATCTGGGCCAGTTTGTCCAGCAGTTCAACGATCGCACCAAGGAGTACGCGGGAACGCCGATTCCGGTGATCGTCACGGTCTACGCGGATCGCACGTTCGAGTTTGTGACCAAGAGCCCGCCGGCGGCCTCGTTGCTGAAGCAAGCGGCGGGGATTGCCAAGGGCTCGGGCGTACCCAACAAGGACAAGGTGGGTCGGGTGACGCGCGAGCAAGTGGAGGAGATCGCGCAGAAGAAGATGGCCGATTTGAATGCCAGCGACCTGGAGACCGCCTGCCGGATGATCGAAGGCAGTGCGCGGAGCATGGGGCTGGAAACCGAATAACGAAGCTATTTGTGCAAGACGGGATGACGACGATGGCAAAACGTTCCAGGCGGTACCAGACGCTCAGTGCGGCGGCGCCCACGAAAGACGTGCTGCCGCTGGATGCGGCGGTCGAGGTCCTCAAGGGGTTTGCGAACACGAAGTTTGATCAGACGGCCGAGATTCACATGCGGCTGGGGATCGATCCTCGGCAGGCGGACCAGATCATCCGCGGCTCGCTGGTCCTGCCGCACGGGATCGGCAAGACGCAGCGGGTGATCGTATTTGCCAAAGGGGACTTGGCCGAGGCGGCCAAGGAGGCGGGTGCGGACGAGGTGGGTCAGGAGGAACTGGCCAAGCGGATCAAGGACGGTTGGTTGGAATTCGACGCGTGCATTGCCGCGCCCGACATGATGGGACTGGTCGGTCCGTTGGGTCGGGTGCTGGGCCCTCGCGGTTTGATGCCTTCGCCCCGTGCCGGGACGGTGACGACCGAGGTGGCTCGCGTGGTTCGCGAGTACAAGGCGGGCAAGGTCGAGTTCCGCAACGATTCGGGTGGGAACATTCATGCGGTCGTGGGCCGTTTGAGTTTTGAGCCCCAGCAATTGATCGAGAACATACAGGCGTTCATTAACCACATTGGCGCGTTGCGGCCCAGCGCCGTGCGGGGAACTTACATCCGCGGGATCGCCCTGGCGGCGACGATGAGTCCCGGGATCCGGGTCGCGGCCTGAGCGGTCACGGCTGGGAGGTAGGATCGGGCACGCGCCGGGGGCTCGGGAGCATTCGGGAACACTGACCCAAATCACAGAACGATCGAACGATGAGCAAGTACGTCAAGGATCTGGTAACTCAGGAGATTGCGGAGCGGACCCGCGGGGTCGAGGACGCGTTGTTGGTCAATGTGGTCGGCTTGTCCGCCCCCAAGGCCGTCGCGTTGCGAAAGCGGCTTCGCGAAAACGGCATGCGGCTGTTGGTGGTCAAGACCAGTTTGGCGAAGCGGGCGAGTCAAGGAACGCCCTTAGCGGCCGCTTTCGAGCAGACGCAAGGCTCGTTGGCTCTGCTGTGGGGCGATCTCGACATCATCTCGCTGGCCAAAGAGGTGGTCCAGTTGGAGAAGAGCGGCGAGTTTGCTCCGTTCGCGCCTTGCGGCGGTGTGATGGACGGCGAGGCCTTGACGGCCGAGGGGGTCAAGCGGATCAGCAAGTGGCCGAACCGTCAGGAGCAATTGGGGATCCTGGCCGGTCAGATCCTCGCGCCCGGGGCCCGGTTGGCTTCGCAGTTGCTTGGCCCGGGCGGGGCCTTGGCCAGCCAGATCGACAAGCTGGGCGACTCGTCCGGAGCCGCGGACGACTTGTCCGGAGCCGCGGGCGACTCGTCCGGAGCCGCGGGCGAGTCGGAGAAGCCGGAGGGTGCGGACTAGGCCGGGGGCCTGGCGCGCGTTCGGTTTCGAACGAACACGCGCGTGCGAGCGACCGCTCGACACGCGCTGCTTTACGGAAAACAGGGAAACGATTTCAGTAACCGAGTGCATCGGGGGTAGGCGTCTCGATGCTCGATGTCAGAAAGGTTCGAACACGTCATGTCCGAAGGAACTGCCACCATGGAGTTTTCCGCCGCCACACAGCAACTGGGTGACCTGATCGCCGAGTTGACGTTGAAGCAGGCCAAGGAGTTGAGTGACTATTTGAAAGAGGAGCACGGCATTGAGCCGGCATCCGGGGGCGTGGTCCAGATGGCGCCTGCGGAGGCGGGCGGGGAGGAAGCCGCCCCGGAGCAGACGGAGTTCGACGTCGTTCTGACCGGGTTCGGCGACAAGAAGTTGAACGTAGTCAAGGTGGTCCGCAGTCTGACCGGCCAGTCCCTGATGGACGCCAAGAAGACGGTGGAGAGTGCCCCTGCCACCCTGAAAGAGGGTCTCTCGAAGGAAGAGGCCGAGAAGATGAAGGCCGAGTTAGAAGAGGCGGGCGGCTCGGTCGAATTGAAGTAATTCGCGCCCCATGTGAAGTTTTTCTGGACATCGCGACAGGCCGCCGTCCGGAGGCTCGACCCCCGGACGGGGCAGGTAAGGGACGCTTGATTTCCAATCGTATGAGTTCAAGCGGTTTTTCGCGTCTCGCGCTCCTCCCCAGGGGAAGGTGCGCGCCTGCTGCCAGCACCCCTTTTGGCGACTCGTTTTCGCGCCGGCGGTCTGCGCCGGCCGCTTCGGTTTCTACTCACGGAGCCCCTACCTCATGCCCACCCCCGTTGAACGACGTCTGCGACCCGGCGAAGTCCGTCAGTTTGGCACGGGCCGCGAAGGCCCGTTTGTCCCCGACCTGACGGCGATTCAGACCGCCAGTTATGCTGCTTTCCTCCAGGATACGGAGTCGGCCAGCGAGCGCCGGGATGCCGGATTGGAAGCGGTCCTGCGCGAAATCTTTCCGGTCGAGAGTTATGACAAGCAGATCAAACTGGAGTATCTCCGCTACGAACTGGGAAAGCCGCGTTACACTCCGGACGAGTGCCGGCAGTTGCGAATGACCTATGGCCGCCCGTTCCGTGTTTGGCTGCGTTTGACCAAGGAGCAGCCGCTGGAGGAAGAGGTCTATTTGGGCGACCTGCCCATCATGCTGGGCGGGGGCGAGTTCATCATCAACGGGGCGGAGCGTGTGGTGGTCAGCCAATTGCATCGCAGTCCCGGGGTCGATTTCGTGATGGAGTTCGAGGGCACGTCGGACCGCCGCTTGCCCAGTTGCCGGGTGATTCCGGAGCGGGGCAGCTGGATCGAGATCAACGTGACCAAGAAGGACTCGCTGGTCGTCCGCATCGACCAGAGCGGCAAATTTTCCGCCATGACCCTGTTGCGGGCCATGAGTCCGGAGTTCAGCACGGACGCCCAGCTCCTGCGGGCGTTCTTTGAGACCCGGATGGCTTCGACGGAGGATGGCCTGTGTGTGAATCACATCGAGGGTTGCATTGCGATCGACGATGTCGTCTATCCTCCGGAGAGTGAGCACCCGGGGGAAATCCTGGTGGAGGCCGGTCAGAAGATCACCCGGAACGCAGCCGAATTGATCTGCACGTCGGGGGTGACCGAGATCGAGGTGGCCGACGCTCCCAAGACGCCCTTGGTTCCCAACAGTCTGGCGGAGGACGCCACGGGCAGTCACGAAGAGGCCCTGTTGCGGATCTACCAGCGATTGCGGCCGGGGAATCCCCCGCAGCTGGAGAAGGCCCGCACGTTGTTCCACGAGAAGTTCTTTGATGTGAACCGCTATCGGTTGGGCCGGGTCGGCCGCTTCCGCATCAACCGCAAATTGCAGCGGGACGTTCCGGAAACCGAGCAGACGCTCAGCGCCGAGGACCTGATCGCGTCGATCCAATACGTGATCCAGCTTCACAACGGCGATGGGGGGGCGGAGATCGACGATATCGATCATCTGGGCAACCGGCGGTTGCGGACGATCGACGAGCTGGCCAGCGACGAACTGCGCAAGGGTTTTCTCAAACTGCGTCGAACCGTGCAGGAGCGGATGAGTCTCAAGGACGCCGAGGACATGACGCCGCGGAGTCTGATCAATCCGAAGAGTGTTTCCGCGGCGATCGAGTACTTCTTTGGCCGGGGGGAGCTTTCCCAGGTGGTGGATCAGACCAACCCCCTGTCGCAACTGACGCACGAACGACGCTTGTCGGCTTTGGGTCCCGGCGGGCTCAATCGCAAGCGGGCGGGCTTCGAAGTCCGTGACGTCCACATTTCCCACTACGGGCGGATTTGTCCCATCGAGACGCCGGAAGGCACCAACATCGGTCTGATCTCCAGCCTGGCCATCTATGCCGGCGTGGATGAATACGGCTTCTTGGTCACCCCGTACCGCATTGTCACGGAGGGCCAGCTGACCGAGGAGATCATTTGGTTGCGGGCGGATCAGGAGGGGGACGCGTATGTCGCGCCGGCCGACAGCGAAGTCGAAGACGGCAAACTGGTGGGTGGGGCCAACATGATCGCCCGGCACCGCGCCGACTTCGAGATCGTCCAGCCCGAGCGGGTGGACTACATGGACGTCGCCCCCAGTCAGATGGTCGGGGTTTCGGCCGGACTGATCCCTTTCCTCGAGCACGACGACGCCAACCGCGCGTTGATGGGCTCGAACATGCAGCGTCAGGCGGTGCCTTTGCTGATCACCGAACCGCCGATCGTCGCCACGGGCATGGAGCGGTATGTGGCGCGGAACAGCAGCATGGTGATCCGGGCGCGGCGGGCTGGCGAAGTGACGTTTGTCGACGCCTCGCGGATCGAGGTCGGCAGCGACGTCTACCCGTTGAAGAAGTACCGCGGGCTGAACGAGCGGACCTGTTTGAACCAGAAGCCTGTTGTCCGATTGGGCCAGCAGGTGGACGCGGGGCAGGTATTGGCGGACGGGGCGGCGACGTTTCAGGGCGAATTGGCGCTGGGCCGCAACGTCGTGGTGGGTTTCATGTCCTTTGACGGGTTCAATTTCGAGGACGCGATCATTATCAGCGAGGAGTTGGTCAAGAACGACGTGTACACGTCGATCCATATCGAGGAGTTTGATGTGGAGATCCGCGAGACCAAGCTGGGTCGCGAGGAATTCACGCGGGACATTCCCAATGTCAGCGAGAGGGCGTTGCGCAATCTGGACGACAGCGGGATTGTCCGGATCGGCACGCGGGTCAAGCCGGGTGACATTCTGGTGGGTAAAGTTTCGCCCAAATCCAAGACCGAGTTGACGCCGGAGGAGAAGTTGCTGCACGCCATTTTTGGGCGGGCGGGCGAGGACGTGAAGAACGATTCGCTGGAAGCGCCCTCGGGGGTCGAGGGCATCGTGATCGACACCCAGAAGTTTTCGCGGCGGATGAGTTTGTCGGAAGACGAGCGGCGGGAGTTCGAGAAGGATTTGAAGCAGGCGGAGAGCGAGGGCAACGAAGTGGTCGCCCGCACCTTTGGATTTCTGGTCGAGGAGTTGGAAGAGGAGTTGGGGCGGGTCCTGAGTGACGAGGACGGCACGCCGCTGGTCCGGGACCAGGATCCCAGGTTCGTGGCCGAGAAATCCCAGAATTTCCGCCTGGACACCTTGTTGGACGCGGTGACCGATCCGGAGCAGGCGGCTCGTTTGCGAGCGATCTACCAGGCCCACTGGCCCAATGTGGAGAAGGCGCAGGACGAGCGGGACCGGCGTTTGAACAGCATGAAGCGGGGGGACGAACTGCGCAGCGGGGTGTTGCAGATGGTCAAAGTCTACATTGCCACCAAGCGGGTGGTTTCCGTGGGCGACAAGATGGCCGGGCGGCACGGGAACAAGGGGGTGATCGCCAAGATCCTGCCGGTCGAAGACATGCCCTACCTGCCCGACGGCACGCCCTTGCAGATCCTCTTGAACCCGCTGGGGGTGCCCAGCCGGATGAATGTTGGCCAGATCCTCGAGACGCACTTGGGTTGGGCCGGGGCGACCTTGGGTTTCCAGGCCATCACGCCGGTGTTTGATGGGGCCAGCGAGGCGGACATCAACGAGGCGTTGGACGAGGCCGGTTTGCCGCGTCATGGCAAAGTCCGCTTGTACGACGGGCGGACCGGAGAACCCTTCTCTCAGGAGACCACCGTCGGCTACATCTACATGCTGAAGCTGCACCACCTGGTGGATGACAAGGTCCATGCCCGCAGCACGGGCCCTTACTCGCTGATCACCCAGCAGCCGTTGGGCGGCAAAGCCCGCTTCGGCGGCCAGCGGTTTGGCGAGATGGAGGTGTGGGCGCTGGAGGCCTACGGGGCCGCTTACATCTTGCAGGAACTCTTGACCGTCAAGAGTGACGATGTGGAAGGGCGCACGAAAATCTACGAGTCCATGGTCAAAGGCGAGAACACGCTGGAAGCCGGCACCCCCGCCAGCTTCGACGTGCTGACCAACGAGATCCGGGGCTTGGCACTCAACATGCAACTGGAGAAACGCCGCCTGTAAGGCGGCGCCGCACGCGGGATCCTCTCCGTATCACTCTCAACAGGAGCACGGGCATATGAACCTTGGTGAAAGCTCGTATGATCGCATTAACGACTACGCCTCCGTCAAGATCAGTTTAGCGCGGCCCCACGATATCCGCAGCTGGTCGTTTGGCGAAGTCAAGAAGCCCGAGACCATCAATTACCGCACCTACCGGCCGGAAAAGGATGGTCTCTTCTGCGAGCGCATCTTCGGTCCCGAGAAGGACTGGGAGTGCGCCTGCGGCAAGTATCGGGGCATGAAATACAAAGGGATGATCTGCGACCGTTGCGGTGTCAAGGTCACCCACTCGCGCGTCCGCCGCAAACGCATGGGCCATATCGAATTGGCCGCCCCCATCGTCCACATCTGGTTCTTCAAGGCCATGCCCAGCCGGCTGGGCAACCTGCTGGACATGAAGACGACCAGTCTGGAGAAGATCGTCTACTTCCAGGACTATCTGGTCATCGATCCCGGCGACACCGATCTGGAACCCCACCAATTGCTGACCGAAGAAGAATTTCGGGCCGCCCGGGACAAATGGGGCGAGGGCGCCTTCGAAGCCGACATGGGGGCCGAGGCGATCCGCAAATTGCTGATGAATCTGGATCTGGTCAAGCTCTCCGACGATCTGCGGGTCGACCTGATGGAGACGAATTCCAAACAGAAGAAGAAGGACCTGATCAACCGGCTGAAGATCGTCGAGTCCATTCGGGACAGCGACAACAAGCCCGATTGGATGGTGCTGGATGTGATCCCCGTGATCCCCCCCGATCTCCGCCCCCTGGTGCTGCTGGACTCCGGCAACTTTGCCACCAGTGATTTGAACGACCTCTACCGCCGCATCATCAACCGCAACAACCGGCTCCGCAAACTGGTCGATTTGAACGCGCCCGAGGTCATCATCCGCAACGAAAAACGGATGCTGCAGCAATCGGTGGACGCCCTGTTCGACAACAACCGCTGCAAGCGGCCCGTGCTGGGCAGCAGCAACCGGCCGCTGAAGTCCTTGACCGACATGATCAAGGGCAAGCAGGGTCGTTTTCGCGAGAACCTGCTGGGCAAGCGAGTCGACTATTCGGCCCGCAGCGTGATCGTGGTGGGGCCTCGGCTGCAACTGCACCAGTGCGGTCTGCCCAAGAAGATCGCTCTGGAACTGTACCAACCCTTCATCATCCGCAAGCTCAAGGAACTGGGGCACGCCGACACGATCAAGAGTGCCAAGAAGATGCTGGAGCGGAAGGACGAGGAGGTTTGGGACATTCTGGAGTCGGTGATCCAGAACCACCCGGTGCTGTTGAATCGTGCGCCCACGCTGCACCGCATGGGCATCCAGGCTTTCGAACCGATTCTGGTGGAAGGCAACGCGATCCATCTGCACCCCCTGGTCTGCCGCGGCTTCAATGCCGACTTTGACGGCGACCAGATGGCGGTCCACTTGCCGCTGTCGATCGAGGCCCAGGTCGAGGCCCACACGTTGATGATGTCCACCAACAACATCTTCGGTCCGGCCAACGGCAAACCGATCATGAGTCCCTCGCAGGATATCGTGATGGGCTGCTACTTCATGACGATGGAGTTGCCCAACCGTCCCGGCGAAAACATGGTGTTTTCCTCGATGGAGGAAGCCGACTTGGCTTACTCGCTGGGCAAGATCGATCTCCACGCCCGCATCGAGGTCCGGCTGCCCAGCGAGCGGCGGGTCAAGACCGAGGACGACTCCGGCAAGCCCGGCGAGCGGATCAAGACCACGGTCGGGCGGGTGCTGTACAACATGAGCCTGCCGCCCGGCATGGATTACTACAATATCCCCCTGCGTTCCGGCGAACTGGCCACGGTCATCTCCGACTGCTACCAGCGTTTGGGCAGGCGGCCCACGATCAAGCTGCTGGACGATATGAACGCGGTGGGTTTCCAGCAAAGTACGCTCAGCGGGTTGTCCTTCGCCACCGACGATCTGGTCACGCCGACGACCAAGGTCCGGCACATCGCCGAGGCGGAAAAGCAGGTCCTCAAGTACAAGAAACTGTACGATCGGGGCGTGATCACCGAACAGGAACGTTACAATCAGGTGCTGGACACCTGGACGCACTCCCGCGAGAGAATCACGGCCGAGATGATGGAGGCCATGAAGTCCGATGATCGTGGGGGGACCGGCTATATCAATCCGGTCTATCTGATGGCCCATTCCGGGGCTCGAGGCGGAATCGAGCAGATCCGCCAGCTGGCCGGCATGCGGGGCTTGATGGCCAAGCCGACCGGCGAGATCATCGAGAACCCGATCAAGGCCAACTTCCGGGAAGGTCTGAACGTGCTGGAGTACTTCAGCTCGACCCACGGGGCCCGCAAAGGGTTGGCCGATACGGCCCTGAAGACGGCCGACTCGGGGTACCTGACCCGCAAATTGGCCGACGTCGCCCAAAATGTGGTCGTCAACTGCGAAGACTGCGGCACCACCCAGGGGATCACCAAAGGCGTCATCTACCGGGGCGAGAAGGTCGAAGTCAAACTGGCCGAAGCGATCAACGGGCGGGTCAGCCGCAAGAACATCGTCCACCCGATCACCGATGAAGTCATCGTGCGGGAAAACGAAATGATCACCCCTGAGATTGGCCGCAAGATCGAGGAACTCGGGTTGGAGAAGATCCAGGTTCGCAGCCCCATGACCTGCGAAGCCCCCTTGGGCGTCTGCCGCCTGTGCTACGGCATGGACCTGTCCACCCACGCCATGGTCGAAGAAGGTATGGCCGTGGGGATCCTGGCCGCGCAGAGCATTGGCGAGCCCGGCACCCAGCTGACCATGCGAACCTTTCATATCGGCGGTACGGTCGATACGAGTGTGGAGGAGAACGAGACCCGCAGCAAACGGGCGGGGGTGGTGAAATTCGTCCGCATGCACTTTGTTCGCAACGAGGAAGGCCGGTCGATCGTGTTGACCCGCAATGGCCAAATCTCGCTGCTGGACCCCAAAGGCCGCGAGTTGGAGAAGTACGATGTTCCGGCCGGCGCCGAGCTGATGGTCGAGGAGAACCAGCAGGTCAAAATCGGGCAGGTGCTCTGCCAGTGGGACCCGCACAGCATCCCCATCCTGGCCGAAGTCGCGGGTAAGGTCCGCTACGTGGACGTAGTCGAGGGCGACACGATGCGTCTGGAACGCGATCCGGGCGGGAATGTCCGCCGGTTGATCGTGGACCATAAAGGCGAGCTTCACCCCCAGATCGTGTTAGAAGACGCCGAAGGCAAGCCGCTGGACGTGTACTACCTGCCCGAGCGGGCCCACATCGAAGTGGCGGAGGGCGTCTCGGTATCCGCCGGGGCCGTGCTGGCCAAAACCCCGCGGGAAACGTCGGGAATCACGGACATCACCGGAGGGCTTCCCCGGGTCACGGAGATCTTCGAGGCTCGGAAACCCAAGGATCCGG
Organism: Planctomycetaceae bacterium; assembly: GCA_007124535.1. Lineage (GTDB taxonomy): Bacteria > Planctomycetota > Planctomycetia > Pirellulales > Pirellulaceae > SLMF01. Next base: position 4,803 of record SLEY01000364.1, on the reverse strand, counting down.
CGGTGATCGCCGAAGTCGATGGCGAAGTGGAGATCCTGGCGGAAAGGCGCCGCGGAAAACGAACCATCCTGGTCCGCAGCGAAACCGGTATCGAACGCGAGCATCTGGTGCCCCACGGAAAACGCTTCCTGGTCCATTCCGGCGACGTCGTGCAGGCGGGTCAGGCGTTGGTCGACGGCCCCCTGGTTCCCCACGATATCCTGCGCGTGTCGGGCGAAGAGGAGGTGCAGGGGTACCTTCTCCAAGAAATCCAGGGCGTCTACCGCAGCCAGCGGGTGGAGATCAACGACAAGCACATCGAAATCATCATCGCCCGCATGCTCCGCAAAGTGCGGGTGGAAAGCGCGGGCGACACCAACCTGCTGCCCGGTCTGGTGATGGACCGTTTCGATTTCAAACGCGTCAATCAGGAATTGGTCCGGTGTGTCAAGATCACCGAGCAGGGCGATTCCGAATTCGCGCTCGGATCGATCGTTCCCCGAGAGACCTTCGAGGATGCCAATGGCAAGGTACAGGCTTTGGGGGGAGCCCCCGCGATCGGCGAGCGGCCCAAGTCGGCGACCCGCAGTGTCCAGTTGCTGGGGATCACCAAAGCTTCGGTCCAGAGCACCAGTTTCATTTCGGCCGCCAGTTTCCAGGAGACCACCAAGGTGCTGACCGAAGCCGCCTTGGCCGGAAAGACGGACCATCTGGTCGGCCTGAAAGAAAACGTGATCCTGGGCCACTTGATCCCCGCTGGAACGGGATTTCGTACCTACCAGGATGGGGAAGTTCGCTATCGCCCCGAGGCGCTTTCGTCCCTGGTGGGAGAGACCCCCGAGGAACTCACCGAGAGCTTTCCCCTGCTTCAGGAGGAGGAAGGCGAGCCGAGCGAGGAGCCTGTGGGGGAAGAGGAAGCGGCCCGGACCCAATCCACACGGGCGCTGGAACAGATGTTCGACAGCGACCCGTCCCAGGCCGGTTCGTAAGCGGCGAGGGCCCCCGAGTCGGCGGCGGACGTCTTTTCCGCCGCCGCCGGACGCCTTTTCCGCCACCGGCTTGACATCCCGAATCGGACCAGTAAATTTATAGGTTTCCCCCACCCGGATTTTTCGACTGCACGCACTTAGAAGGCGATCCATGCCCACGATCAACCAGCTCGTTCGTAAGCCACGCAAGCCGCAGCGCAAGGTCACCAAGGCCCCGGTGCTGGAAGCCTGCCCCCAAAAGCAGGGCGTCTGCTTGCAGGTCCGAACCATGACCCCGAAGAAGCCGAATTCGGCCCTTCGCAAGATCACCCGCGTCCGCTTGTCCAACGGCAAGGAAGTGACGGTTTACATTCCCGGCGAAGGCCACAATCTCCAGGAGCACTCGATTGTGTTGGTTCGTGGCGGTCGAGTTCGCGACCTGCCGGGGGTTCGCTACCAGGTGATCCGAGGGGCTTTGGATACCCTGGGTGTCGAAGGTCGCAAGCAATCGCGCAGCCGTTATGGCGCCAAACGAAAATAGGGTTCTCCGCGTTTTTTTTCCTTTCCTTCCTTCACGGATGCTTTTGCAAAGCTGATTTATGGGCCGTATCACTTCCAGTAAGACACAGCTGAAACCGGATCCCCGCCACGATTCGATCCTGGCCAGTAAGTTCATCAACTGCCTGATGTGGGACGGCAAGAAGACAATCGCCCAGCGCGTTTTTTATGGCGCTTTGGATGAACTGAACAAACGGGTCCCTGATCAGGAACCGATTGAGGTTTTTCACCAGGCGTTGGAAAACGTCAAGCCGCACATCGAAGTCCGCTCGAAACGTGTGGGAGGGGCGTCGTATCAAGTGCCGATGCAGGTCAATCGGGCGCGGCAGCAATCTCTGGCCATTCGCTGGGTGCTGATGGCCGTGCGTGACAAGAAGGGGCGCCCGACCGCGCTACGCTTGGCGGACGAGTTGTTTGCCGCTTACAACCGTGAGGGCGCGGCGATGACGCGGCGCGAGAACACCCACCGCATGGCGGAAGCGAACAAGGCGTTTGCCCACTTTGCGTGGTAACAACGTACCCCCCCTGATCGCCGCGAATTCCTCGCGGCGTTCTTTTTGCGCGGACGCGGGTCCTCCACCATGAAACGGCCAATCGAAAAGCTCCGGAATCTGGGCGTGATCGCCCATATCGATGCCGGTAAGACCACCGTCACCGAACGGATGCTGTTTTACAGCGGCGCCAAGCACCGCGTGGGCGCCGTGGACTTGGGCACCACGGAAACCGATATCGACCCCGAGGAGCAGGACCGCGGGATCACGATCTACTCGGCTTGTGTCACGTTCGATTGGAAGGGGGTCCACATCAATCTGTTGGACACGCCCGGGCACGTCGATTTTACCGCGGAGGTGGAGCGATGTTTGCGAGTTCTGGACGGGGCCGTGGTGGTCTTCAGTGCTCGCGAGGGGGTGGAAGCTCAGAGCGAGACGGTTTGGCGGCAGGCGGACCGATACCACGTACCCCGGGTGGCGTTTATCAACAAGATGGACCGGGAGGGGGCGGACTTTGACGCCACGTTTGAAGAGATCCGCAAGCGTCTGCAGGCTCGCCCCGTCCCCCTGCAGGTACCGATCGGCGCCGGGCCCGCCCATACCTCGTCGGCCTTCCGGGGCGTGCTCGATTTGATCGAAATGAAGATGCTGGTCTTCGATCCGGAATCGTCGGGCCAGCGAGTGATTTGCGAGGAGATTCCGGCCGAGCATCTGGAGTTGGCCCAATTGTGGCGGGAATCGCTGCTGGATGCGCTCTACAGCCACAGTGACGAGCTGATGGAACTGGCATTGCAGGAACAGCCCTTGCCGCCGCAGTTGATCCGCCGCGTGATCCGCCAGGCCACCTGTCACCTGCAGATCCAACCGGTGCTCTGCGGTTCGGCCTTGCATGGCATCGGGGTCCAACCCGTGTTGGACGCGGTCGCCGATTACCTGCCCAGTCCGTTGGACGTTCCGCCGGTTCAGGGGCTGGACGTCAAGGATCCGGACAAACGACTTACCCGCAAACCGGACGAAGAGGAGCCGTTTTGCGGTTTGGCCTTCAAAGTCATGCCGGCTCGCACCGCCGATTTGACTTGGGTGCGCGTTTACTCCGGCCAGCTGAAAGCCAACTCGCGGGTCCTGAATCCCGGCCGGGGCAAGAAGGAGAACGTCGCGCAACTCTGGCGGATCCATGCCACCAAACGGGAGATTCAGGTGGACCAGGTGCAAAGCGGCGACATCATCGCGCTGGTCGGGCCCCGGCATTCGGTCACGGGGGATACGCTCTGTGATCCGCGGCACCCGATCCTCTTGGAAACCATTCGGTTCCCGGAAACCGTGATCTCGATGGCGATCGAAGCGGATAATGCCAAAGAGCGGGAGAAACTGAACGGCGTGCTGGACCTGCTGAAACGCCAGGATCCCACCGTCCAGATGACGGCGGGCGAAACCGGCCAGACCTTGATCAGCGGTATGGGCGAGTTGCATCTGGAGGTGATTCGCAACCGGCTGCTCCGCGACTTCAACCTGAAGGTCAAATTTCACAAGCCCCAGGTCAGTTATCGTGAAACGATCCAGCAAGCGGTTGAGGTTTGGGGAGAATGCCACCGGCACATCGGTGGCCAGCAGTTGTTTGCCCGTCTGCGGTTGCGGATGGAACCGATGGAAGGTGGTAGCAGCCCGGTCACGGTACGGACCCAGGCGCCTCCCGATGCCATGCCGGGCGAGTTGTTGGGAGTGGTGCTAGAGGAATTGCGGGCCGCCGCCGACGGGGGAGGCCGAATCGCCGGCTATCCCTTGATGAAGTTGCGGGTGATTGTGCTGGATGCCGAGACCCAGAGTGACGGCTCCAACGAAATGGCGTTCCGCATCGCCGCCAATGATGCGTTCCTCAAAGGCCTGCAGGAGGGGCAACCCGTCTTGTTGGAACCGATCATGAGGCTCAACATCACCACGCCGGAAGAATATGTGGGCGATTTCGTGGGCGATCTCCAGCAGCGGCGAGCCCTGATCGCCCGGACCGACAGCCGCGGCCGCTTCTCCACGATCGAAGCCCACGCCCCGCTGAAAGAACTGTTCGGCTACTCCAGCGCGATGCGCAGCCTGAGTCAAGGGCGTGCCGGTTGTACCATGGAACCCCTCCGCTATGCGGCAGCGCCGCCCGAAGTACTGAAAGAGTACCTGATGGAATGAGGAACGCGGCGCGCTCCCGGCGCCGTTGTCAGTCCCCATGACGATCGCTTTCCAATGCGATTTCTGCCAACACCCCTTGCGAGTGCCGGACGCGGTCGCAGGAAAACGCATCCACTGTCCCCAGTGCCGCGAGGTGCTGCGAATTCCCGCGGTCGCCCCGCAGCCAGGGCCGCCGGGCTCGCCGGAAGCCGTGCCGGCGGATACCGAGCAACCGCCCGCAGCGGACCGAAAGCTCTGGCAGCTGAAGACGCGGGACGGAAACACCTACGGGCCCGTACCGCGCAGTGAACTGGACCAGTGGTTGGCCGAAGGACGCATTACGGGCGAGTGCCAATTGAAGCAGTCGGGTCACGATTGGCAGTGGGCCAGCGCGGTGTATCCCGAACTGGCCGCTGCGGCAGCGGCTCCTGCCCCGCCTCCCGATACCCCGCGGGTTGCCGAGGCTGTCGAGGCCCCGGTCGAACCGGCGGCCGCGGCGCGACCCGCTGCCACGGGCCAACTGCCCGGCCCTTTCGTGGCCGATCATCCGGCGCGCGCGGCGCCCGCCGGATTCCCCATGCGGACCTACCCCGCCATGGTGCTGACCAGCCGCTTCTACCGGATCCTGGGGTGGCTGGTGATCTTCGTGGCCG
>SLEY01000141.1 GCA_007124535.1 Planctomycetaceae bacterium | reverse complement strand
GCCTCGGGTCGTCCGCATCCCGCTGCAGGTTCAGGAGCGGGCGGAGCGAGGGCGGCGAGCGTGGCCGATGCGTTCGGGGGTTCCTTTGCCTCACGGGCTGCTGCCGGAGCCTTCGGCCGTGCGCTTGCTGGACGCTGGCGGGAACGAAGTGGCGTTGCAGTCGCAGGCCCTGGCGTGGTGGCCGGATGGCGGCTCGGTCCAGTGGCTGCTGCTGGATTTTTCGGCCGACACGACGGCGGGGGAAACGGCATCCTACACGCTGGAGGTCAATTCGCCGCCGGCGGTTCCGGCGCCGTCGGGGATTCGCATCGAGGGAACGCCTGCGGAGCATGAGGGGCCGGTTGCGCCGCTGGGCCGGATGACTGCCCCTTTGCTCGTGGACACGGGTCCGTTGACCTTGCGCCTGGGTCCTGGCGGTTTTGCCCCATTTTCCGATGTAACGATCAAGGGCCGAAAGATGCCCGCCGAAGGCGGCGGATTCCAACTGACCGATGCCGAGGGCGTGACCTACAGCTCGGCGAACGAACCGCCTGACGAGATCGTCGTCGAGCAGCGCGGTCCGTTGCGGGCGACGCTGGCCGTCCGCGGCCGGCTGGTCGATCCGGCGGGGAACGCCTGCATGCGTTACCTCTGCCGCTTGCACTTCTATGCCGGCAAGCCTTATGTGCGCACCGTGTTCACTCTGGAGAATGACGTCCTGCGCCCGGACATGAATTCCATCGCCCGTCTGTGGGCCACGGTGCCCATGGATTTGAGCGAAGCTGCGGTCACGGTAGGGGGAGACGGCCAGCCGCTGGATTTGGAGCCGGGCGGGCGTCTGCTCCAGGACGAGGACTTCCGTTTTATCGGCTCGGTCGAAGGGCACCGCGCGGACGGGTGGCTGCTGGCCCGCGGCCCCGACGGAGCTTTGGGCGTGGCCGTACGGGATTTCTGGAAACTCTACCCGAAGGCATTTCGCCGGAAGCCCCACGCGGTGTGTGTGGAACTGCTCCCGGAACTGCCCGCCGACCAGTACGCGGACGCCGGGGACGACGCCTTGACGCAATGGTATTTCTGGAATGACGGCGGCCGGTATCGGATCCGCACCGGGGTGCGGTTGACCACGGAATTTGCGGTTGATTGGCGGCCCGAACTCGATCCGGAGGCCCCCGGGGATTTTGCGGCCGGTACGTGGTGGTCCCAGCCGCTGTTTGCCGCCTGCACGCCCGATTGGTACTGCGGGGCCGGCGTCTTGGACACCCTGGTCCCTCGCCGTTCGGGCAGCTTCGACCGCTATGAACACCAGCTGGACACCGCCTTTGCCCGCTTCCGCCAGCGGCAGGAACGCGAACGCGAATACGGGTTCATGAACTATGGCGACTGGTTTGGCGAGCGCACCTGGAACTGGGGCAACATCGAATACGATACGCCCTGGGCCTTGGTCGCAAATTTCCTGCGGACGGGCAATCGGGATATGCTGCACCACGCCGCGGCGGCCGCGGCGCATGCCGCCGACATCGACACGATCCACCACCATGCCGATCCGAACCGCATCGGATACGTCTACACCCACTGCATCGGACACACGGCGGGCTATTTCCCCCGGGAATGGAAAGGTATGGGCGGATTCAACGTGCACGGCGGCAACCGGGGAGGCCATATCTGGTCCCAGGGCAAGTACGCGGTGTGGGCCCTGACCGGCGAAGAACGTTTGCGGGAAACCGCCGACAAGATCACCCGCATGCTGGCCCATTACACCACCGATTTCCGGATCGGCGCCGAGCGAAGCGTGGGCTGGCCAATGATCGCCACCATGGCCGGTTACGACCTGACCGGCAACCCCTATTATCGCAACGCCGCCCAATTGATGGCCGACATCGTCGTCTGGAGCCAGCATCCCGAGCGGGGACTGTGGGGCCACTGGATCGATCCGAACGAATGCGACCACGAGCCCCGCTGCTGGGGTGCTAAGCCGTTCATGACGGGCGTCCTGCTGCGCGGCATGAAGATGGTCCATCGGGCCGATCCGCGTGAGGACGTTTTGGAGAGCATGCTGCGGAATGTGGATTTTCTATTTGAGGAAGCGTATGTCTCGGAGGGCGAACGGCCCGGTTTCGTGTATTCGGGCTGTCGCCACGAGCGATTTTCCGCCCGCGGCTCCGTATCGCGGCTCAGTCTGATTGGTCCGGGCATCGCCTACGCCGTGCTCCAGGACCCGGAACGGCGGCATCTGCCGATGCTGGAGCATGCCGCGCGGCTGTATTTCCAGCGGGCGGGGATCAGCGATTTCGGCAAGAGCTTCACGCAAGCCACCTGCTTCCTCCCCACCGTGATGCACGATCTGACCGAATTGGGCCTGACTGATTTCAATGAGTCGCCGGACCCCTGAAGAGCGTGGCCCTGTTTCGCCCGCCGCGACGTCGCGGCATATCGTCTCCCGAACCCGATTGCGACTTTAACTTGGAGAGGAATCTGAACCATGTTTCCCAAACGGCTTGTTGTGCTCGGCTTGTTGCTTGTCCTGGTGCTTGCTGGCAATGTTTACCCCGAGGTGACGTCAAACCGGGGGCGTTTGGTTGTCGATCCGGACTGGCCCCACAAGCCGGAGGGCGTGGAATGGGGAGCTGTACCGGGGATTACCGTGGACAGCCACGATCAGGTTTATGTGTTCAACCGCAATCAGCCGGCGATTCAGGTTTATCGGGTGGACGGGACGTGGGTTCGTTCGTGGGAGGTCCCCAACCCGTCTGGCGCGCACCATGTCCGACTGGATCCGCAGGGGAATGTCTGGTTGACCGATTTTCGCCACCATGTCGTGCACAAATTCAGTTCGGAGGGCCAGTTGTTGCAGACGCTGGGCGAGGCGGGACAATCCGGTGACGGGGAGGGACGTTTCGGCGGTCCGACGGATAAGGCGTTTCTGCCGGATGGCCGTTTCTTCGTGGCGGATGGGTATGGCAACCGGCGGGTGGCCCGTTTCGATGCCATCGGACGTTTCTTGGGACAGTGGGGCGAGGACGGAACCGAACCGGGGCAATTCGCCTTGCCGCATGCGATCGTGATCGACTCGACAGGCCGTGTCTATGTGGCCGATCGCAACAACGCCCGCATCCAGATCTTTGACACGTCGGGTCACTTGTTAGACGTGTGGGATGACCGATTGGTGCCTTGGGGTCTGGAGATCACCGAGGACGACCATCTCTGGGTTTGCGGTTCGTCTGCGGTCCCGCATCCGGACGGTACTGGCTGGACGATTGCTCCCCCACCTGATCAGGTTGTCATGAAGCGCAGCCGCGCAGGGGAGATTCTGTTTCACGTCGAATTGGAGTCCCCGACCACTTCGCCCAGCCAGCCGGGCCAGGTTGATTGGGTGCATGGCATCGCCGCCGATTCTCAGGGGAACCTGTATCTGAGCGACATTCAGGGCCAGCGGGCCCAGAAATTCGTGGTGGAAGCCCCTTGAGCGGGCGGCCTCGGTTGCCGTTGCTGGACGACCGGCGGGTAAAACTCGTATAATGGAGGTCCAGAGCAAGGGACGAGCAAGCCGATGGAACCCGTGGGGGCGCGTACCGAATTGCAGGTAGTCGCGGTCAGCCCCGGGGAGTTCGCGGCGGGATGAATTGGGCTGTGAACCGGCAAAGGAAGACAAGCACGGCGAGCAAAGCGTTGCGGACTCCCGGGGGACTGACCGCCGCGGTCCTGATTGGGCTCCTGGCGGTAGCCGTGGCGTTACGCTCCGCAACGGTCGTGCTTCGCGATCGCCCCGTGCCCGCCAGGCCCCCGGATCGCCACAACGTTTCGAAGGACCGAGTTGACCAGACCGAGCGAGAGTGGGCAGCCGAGATGAACGACCAAACGACGCGAATGCGGCAGATAATGGTCGAGCACCATTTGCGCGGCCGCGACATCACCGACTCCCGTGTGCTGGAGGTCATGAACCGGGTTCCGCGTGATGAGTTCGTGCCGCCGGATTTGGCGAAGGAAGCTTACGCGGATCGGCCGCTTCCTATTGGCGAGGGGCAGACGATTTCGCAGCCTTATATTGTTGCCCTCATGACCCAGTTGGCCCAGATTGAACCAGAATCCCGCGTTTTGGATATTGGAACCGGTTCCGGTTACCAGGCGGCCATATTGGGTGAGCTTTGCGACCGCGTATACAGTATAGAGATCGTCGAATCGTTGGCCGAGGAAGCGCAACAGCGTTTGGCCCGATTGGGCTATGACAATGTGGAAGTGCGTGCTGGGGATGGTTACGCCGGATGGCCTGAAGCGGCGCCATTTGACGCGATTATCGTCGCCGCCGCTCCGCCAGAGATTCCTCAGCCGTTAATTGATCAGTTAGCCCCGGGGGGTCGAATGGTGATCCCTGTGGGAACACGAAACCAGGACTTGGTGATTGTCGAGAAGGATGCTCAGGGGGCAACGCGTCAATGGAGGGAAACACCCGTCGCGTTTGTTCCCATGACGGGCAAGGCGGAGTCATCCAGGTCCGAAGATTGAGGAGCCGGTAGCAATGCGTACTGCGGCTTACTTCTTGGGCGGACTGTTTGTCACCGCCTGTTTGGCTTCTGCGGTGGGATTCGCGGAAGAGACGCATCCGTATGGGAGATTTGGCGCCAGGAGTCTGGGCGGCACGCTCGCTCCACGCGAACGAAGCCGGTTCGAGGGAGGGATTCAGCGATCCCCCTCGGGCAGTATTATTGGGCTTCAACGCAGTCACTCTCGGTTTGCCCCGTCAACGCCTCGAGCACGCGCATTGGAGGATTTCTCGGATTCGCTGCAGTGGCCGCCCGTACCGGTCGATCCCAGGGTACGGGTCGATCCCAGGGTGCCTGTCGAACCTCGTGAGCCCCGGGTACCTGACGAACCCCGTGATCCCCGGGTGGCTCCCACGTTCCCCCGGCGACTTCCGAACGCCCAACTGGATCCTCGGCTGCAGCGAGTGCCACAGGCGCGCGAGGCGCCTGCCCGGGTTCCGGTCCCGCGCAAACCCATGCCAAGGGTGCCCGTTCCGAGGGAACCAACGGCCCCGCCAGCTCAGGATGATTGGTTCCGTCCGCTACCCAAACCCGATGGCGGCAACTAGTGCCGCCAATCCACGGGAGAGGCCACCAAGGCCGGAAGTTGTTTTCCTGTGCGTCGGCGTGATCATGAATCGAGTTCCATGAAAGGAGGGTGTGTTGCGCCCTTGGATTTTGGCTGAGACCAATTACGCGCACACGAAACAGCATGGCTACGAGGTGGCGGTCCTGCCGCTGGGGGCGACCGAACCCCACAATCTTCATCTGCCCTATGGAACCGATATTTTTGAATCGGAGATTGTCGGGGCGAAGTTGTGCGAGGCAGCACACCAGCGTGGGGCGCGGGTCGTGCTGTT
>SLEY01000133.1 GCA_007124535.1 Planctomycetaceae bacterium | reverse complement strand
CGGTGCTGGCTCGTGGGCCGCCGGTGCTGGCTCGTGGGCCGCCGGTGCTGGCTCGTGGGCCGCCGGCGCTGGCTCATGGGTCGCCGGTGCTGGCTCGTGGGCCGCCGGTGCTGGCTCGTGGGCCGCCGATGCTGGCTCGTGGACCGCCGGCGCGGACTCGTGGGCCGCCGGTGCGGGCTCGTGGACCGCCGCCCCCGGTTCCTGGACTCCGGCCGTCTTCTCTTCGGGCGCGGGGGCTGGCGCCCCATCCCCGGTCGGTGGTTCTTCGATCACGTCCCCCCCGGATGCCGCCGGGCCGCTGTCGCGGGGGTCGGCCAGCACACCGCGCGCAAACTGCTGCATGGCCGTCGCCGGAGGAAGGGCCTTCCTGGCCACCGCCCGCATTCTCGCCGCCAATTCGCGGAGGTCCCCGCCCAGCTTCTCGATCGCCCGTTCCGCAATCTCGTAACTCTCGGGGTGGATCCACGTGGCATCCAGAGGGTTCTTTCCTCCGATGATCTTCAAGAACCCAGCGGCCTGCTCGAAGGTCACATCCCCAAAACCGGCCACCTTCTTCAGGGCGTTCCGGTCGCGGAAAGGCCCGTGACGCTGGCGGTACTCATACACTCGGCGGGCCGTCAGTTGATTCAGGCCCGACACGTAACCCAGCAACGCGGGGCTGGCCGTATTCACATCGACGCCGACGTAATTCACGCACGATTCGACCACCGCGTCCAAGGATTCCTTCAGGTGCTTTCCCTTGACATCATGCTGGTACAGGCCCACGCCGATACTGGCGGGGTCGATTTTGACCAGTTCTGACAACGGATCCTGCAGGCGGCGGCCGATCGAAACGGCGCTGCGCAGGACGGGGTCGAACCGGGGCAGTTCGTCTCGGCCGACCGCACTGGTCGAATAGACGCTGGCCCCCGCCTCGTTCACGATCGCGTAGCGGATGTCCTGATCGCGTAATTCGTGAGCCAGAATATCCGCCAGCAGTTTTTCCGCTTCGCGGCAACCCGTGCCGTTGCCCAAGGCGATGATCGGGATGTGGTACATGCGGATCATCTCCACCACCTGCTGCCGACCGCGTCGGACCACGTCTTCCTTGCCGATCACGTGGATCACGGTGTGTCCCAAGACGTTACCGTATTCGTCCAGGGCGGCCAATTTGCAACCGCTACGGAAGCCCGGGTCGATGGCCAAGACCCGGCGGTTCTGGACGGGGGGTTGCAGCAACAATTTGCGGAGATTCCGCGCAAAGACCTGGACGGCATGCGCTTCGGCAGCGTCGGTCAACTCGCGACGCACCTCCCGCTCCAGGCTGGGGAGGATCAAGCGATTCAGGGCGTCCCGCAGGCTGGCGCGAAGGAAATCGGCGTGGGGATGATCCGGCGGGATCACGCACCGCTCCGCCCGCGAAATCACCGCCTGGTTGTCCAATTCGATCCGGACTCGGAGGATCTTCGAGCGTTCCCCCCGATTGATCGCCAACAGACGATGCGGCGGAAGCTTGCTGACCCCCTCCCGATAGTCAAAATAGTCCTTGAAGGATTCGATCTTCTTCTGCCGCTTCCGCTTTTTCGACTCCTTGCGCGTCTTGGAAGCCAGCTGTTTTATCGTTAATCGACCAGACACGGGCGCCGGTTTCGCAGCCGATTCCGAGCCGTCTTCCCCCTCGACGGCCGCAGCATCCTCCCGACCGGTCGCATGGAAAAAGGTCGCATCCGCCGGAAACGCGTCGGTTGAGGACCAATCTTGCAATAAGGCTTCGGGCTCCGGCGCTTCGCCGCCTGAAGATGCCTCCCCTTTCGGAGGGGAAACGGAGGTGGCGGGCGCCTCCGCCGAGGATTCGCGGGCGGTCGCTTCTTCCGCAGCCGGGTCTTCCTCGGACTGCTGTTCACGCGCCGCCCCTTCAGGCACCGGTTCCTCACCCCCGGGCCCCTCGGCAACCGGTTCCCCGGCAATGGGTTTCTCGGCAATGGGTTTCTCGGCGGGCGGTTCCCCAGCGGGCCGTTCCTCGCTGGCCGTTCCCTCGGCGGCCGGTTCCTCGGCGGCCGGTTCCTCGGCAGCCGGTTCCTCGGCAGCCGTTCCCTCGGCAGCCGTTCCCTCGGCGGGCGGTTCCTCGGCGGGCGGTTCCTCGGCGGCCGGTTCCGTCGCGGCCGTTGCCTCCGCGGGCGGTTCCTGAACGGCTGGCCCTTCCGGTGCGGACTCCGCGCTCGGTGGAGGTTCCGCCGGCGGTTCCTCATCGGCTGGGGAGGAGGAACTGACCTCTGCGTCCATTTCATCCTGGGAGGTCGCCGATTCTTCGATCCGCGTGGTCACCAGTTTGCCGGACTCCTTCACCATGCGCCGCAGTTCGTCGCGCAGGCGCAAATTCTCGCTATAGGCTTCGGCGATCAGATGCCCGGCTCCCTGCAGGACGTCGTCCGTCGCCAGCAGGCCTTGGGATTCGTCAACGAACTCAGCCGCCCGCTGTCGCCGATCCGCGGCGGCCGGTTCGGCGGCCAGGATCTCCTGAGCCAGGGGCTCCAGACCCCGGCTGCGTGCCAGACTGGCCCAGGTCTGTTTCTTGGGCCGAAACGGCTGATAAATGTCTTCCAGACGGCGGAGTGAATCCGCGGCATCGATCAAGGCCGCCAGTTCGTCCGTCAGCTTCTGCTGGGACTGCAACGACTTGAGGATCTTCTGCTTCCGCTCGTTCAGAGCACGCGCTTTTTCGAGTACCTGTCGGATGCTGCGGATCTGCTCTTCGTCCAGTCCGCCGGTCCGGTCCTTGCGATAACGCGTGATGAACGGGACGGAATTCCCGTCATCCAGCAATTCGACTGTGACTTGTACTTGGTCGATCGCCAGGTTCACTTCGCGTGCAACCTGAGCAAGATCTGGGTTGATCGTGGTTCCCATCGTGGCCCCAACTGGCTTTCATGGAGGGACGCCGCACCGCGAGCGCCTGCGAACCGAGCAATTTAAGTGGAAACACCCCGGGTTGTCAAGGAAACGGAGCCCCGCGGCGAATTTCTTCTCCCCAATCCCCCCATCAGCCCGGCCTCTGACGAATACGTCCTTGTCGGGAAAACTCCTATAATGCTTGCACTGGGGCCCGGCCCCGGTTCTGGCCGATATGCTTGGCAGGAAAAAATTTCCGCGGGCCCGATGCCGCGACGTGGAACCCTTTTTGGTTGAAAATGCGTTTCAGGGTGAATTTTATGGGTACAGTAAACCCTTCGTCCGGGGAGCCCAGCGAGGCAACCCCCGTGGTGACCGCCTTCCTTTGGGACGGCCAACAGGTGTTGATGGCTTTGCGGAGTGCCGACGTGTCGACGTTTCCCGGACACTGGGCTGGCATCTCCGGGTACCTCGAAGGGTCTGACCCGGCAGCTTGGGCGGTCGTCGAAATCGAACAGGAGACCGGGCTGTCACGCCAACAACTCACACTTCGGGGGGCAGGCGAGGTCCTGGAAGCTGTGGACGAGCGCTCCGGACGCCGCTTCGTGGTCCATCCGCTGTTGTTTTCCGTGGCCCCGGCGAGTCCGGTATGCCCGGACTGGGAGTCCCAACGCCTGGAATGGGTTCCGGTGGATGCATTGGTACAGCACCGTTTGCAACCGGCGGTACCGCGGTTGTTCGAGGCTTTCGAGTCGATTTGGCCCCCGTGGAGTGCGGAACGATCGATCGTTGCCGACGGAATGCTCACTCATCGCCTCCTGGTCGAAGACCGCTCGCTAGGAGCCGGCGAATTGGCGCGCGCGGCTGGAGAAGAAATCGTCAAACTGGCTGAAATCTTTGCCGATGAGGACTTCGCGACGCTTCGAAAAGCCTTGCGGCGCGTGATCGAGGATCTGGCCAACGTACGTCCCTCGATGGCAACGCCTGCCAATCTGATGACCGATATGGGCGGGGCCCTGGATACGGCGGAGGATGCGGACGATTTCCGGCAATGGGCGCTCGGTCTGCTGCAACGCTCGCGCGGCGCCGAATCCCGATTGGCCGAACGGGTGGCTCTCCGTATTCCCGACCAGGCGCGCGTGATGACTTTGGGGTACTCGAACACGATCCTGCAGACCCTGATCCATGCCGCCCGGCAGCTGCGCGAAGTGGTGGTTTGCGAGGGGCGCCCCCTGTGCGAGGGCCGCCAATTCGCAGAAAGACTCCTTGAAGCCGGCGTCAAGGTCATCCTGATCACCGAAGCCCAGGCCGTGCAAAAGATGTTCGATATCGATCTGGTGCTGCTCGGGGCCGATTGCGTCATCCCCGAACGGGGCGTGATCAATAAAGTTGGCAGCGCGGGAGTCGCGCTGGCCGCCCACCAGCAGAGGAAACCTGTCTGGGCTGTCGCCGAATCCCTCAAATGGGTTCGCCAGGAGGACCGCGACTTCTCGATCGTTCTGGAAGAAGGCGCCGCGGGCGAAGTTTGGAGCGACGCCCCGCACGGTGTCTCCGTGCTGAACGTGTACTTCGAACTGGTACCCCAGGCCTGGATCTCCGAATTGATCAATGAAGATTCGGTGTAAGCGGCGGCGCCGCCGCTTGCTCCAGACGGCACACCGCTCGTACCCGAGTGGCCAGTTGCTGCAGCCGCTCGATCACCCGGCGGCTGCTCTCGGCGGACGCCCGAACTGTCACCATCGGTCGCCCCGGACCGATTTCCGCGTCCGTCGAGGGGAGATCGGCCAGCGGCGACCAGGTGTCCCGGCATTCCAAACACCCCAGACGGTCGGCAAACTCTGTGAACTCTGCCGGCACCCGCACTCGGTGCGGGGCAAAAAGAATTGCCTTTCCGTACCAACGCGAACCGCGACGCCGGGGCATGGTCGGCAAACGCCGGTCACGACAGGCTTCCCCATGGGCTCGCAACGCAGAACCTTCCAACCCGTGCTCCAAGACTTCGACCGAGGACGTGTAACGCGGATTCACTTCCAGCACGAAGACCTGCCGACCGGATAGGATCGTATCGATTCCGAACAGCCCTCTCAGATCGAATGTCGCCGCCAGGCACTGCCCGATCTGCTGAAATTTCCCCAGAATGGGGGTCGGCAGGTCTAACGGGCCCAGTGAACCGCAGTAAGCGAACGGTCGCGCCCCGGTCCAGGCCAGTCCGGTCCACTGGCGAGTCACCCCCCACAACTGGGCGCACCTGCCCGCAGCCACGTAAACCGCGCTGAGCGTCGGTCCGGTCAGAAATCGCTGAAAATAATGGCGGTCCAAGGCGGGAATCGCCTGGTCCTCGACCACCTCCTGAATTCCACTTCCCCCGGACGCATGGATCGGCTTCATCAGCCACCGGCAACTCGGACGATCTTGCGGCCGAGTCAAGTAAGGTTCGGGAAACGGCAGTCCGTGCCGCCGCAGACAGCCAGCGACCAGCCAGGGATTGCGCACGG
>SLEY01000660.1 GCA_007124535.1 Planctomycetaceae bacterium | reverse complement strand
TGCCGGGGTTCCGGCCGATCACGCCGCTGGCTCGAGCGTTGCGGAATTGGTCGGCACAGTACTGGGCTTTCCCGAGATCGGCCCCCAGGAAATTTGCCCCATCCAGCTTGGCATCGGTCAGGTTCGCGGAGACGAGGATGGCCCCGTTCAGCCGGGAGCCGCGCAGGTCGGCCTGGCTCAGGTTGGCGTCGGAGAAATCGCCGCGGACGTCCGCGACGCTGAGATCGGCGCCCACCAGTTTGGCGCCACGGAAATCGCACTGGGTCAGCTTGGCGTAGCGGAACACGGATTTCGTGAAATCGGTGTTGTGGGCTTGGGCCCCTTCCAGGCTGGCTTCCGTGAAATCGCACTCGGTAACTTGGGCGTCATCAAAGATGGCCGAGGCCAGACTGGTCTCGTAGAAGCTGGCTTTGTGGAGTTCGGCGCCGGTGAAATCCGCCCTGCGCAGGTCGGCATTGCGGAAATTGACGCCGTTCAATTTGAGTCCCGCCAATTTGGCTCCGGCCAGCTTGTGACCGGCCAGGGAAAGGCCTTCCAACGAATCCGCGTCGATCCGATGCAGGACCTGTTTCGTTTCTCTGTGCCTGATTTCAATCACGGTTCCACCTCTCTAGGAACGGTTTCGCCATCGCGGCGCTTGATCAAGGTAACCTCGTTTCCGAGTCCGTTGAATGTCACCTCATCCATGAAAGTCTGCATCCGCAACAGGCCCTGCCCCCCGTCACCGTCCAGGCGGGCAGTGCCGTCCGAACGGGGGGCGCGCGAAGTATCGAACCCGGGCCCCTCGTCCCGAATCACAAAACGAGCCTCCTGCCGGTTCATCCGCACCTCGAGAAAGATCTTCCGATCCCGGTAAGGCGCCTGCTCTAAACGCTCGGCAGCCAAACCCTTCAGCTGACCCGTCCGCAAGACGTCCCAGGCACTGGGCAGTTCCGCCGGCGAGACCTCCAGATTGCCGCGGAACAAGGCATTCAGCAACGCATGCTCCAACGCCCGCCCGATCCGCACGCGATCCGTCGAGTCGGACAGCCCCAGACCGGACATCATCTGTAGCAGCAGATTGATCAAGGGAGCAATCAGACGAATGTCGTTCCGCAGCACGAAGGCGAATTCGTTCCGCTGCAGGCAATCCAACAGAACCTCGTAACTGCGGTCGATCTCCGCCGCACGAAGCACCTGTTCGATCTCCTCGATCAGCTTATCCTGCATCTCCGATTTGGGCACGTACCCCGCCGCCCCATCCTCCAAAGCCTCGATCGCCAACGCGTCCGTCCCTTGCCCCGTGATCAGGATCACCGGGGTGCCCGGATAATGAAACCGCACGGCGCGCACGACCTGCAACCCGTTGATGCCGGGCATCATCATGTCGGTCAGGATCAGATCGTAACGCTGCTGGCCTTCCAGTCGCTGCACCACTTCCTTGCCCGTGCTGACCACATCGACTTCGAACTGCGATTGTTCCAGTAAACCGCGAATCTGCAAACTCTGCGTCTGGCTGTCCTCGGCTAACAGGATGCGCGTCATGAGCTGCTCCTCTGCTGTTGGGGACGACCTGCTTGCGCCGTCCGTGGGTCCTTTCGCCGTGGAAAAGCCCGTTGCGACTGTTCACGGTCCCAACCCCCATTTCGAATCGACCCCCGCATAGCTAGAAAAAAATATCCTCTATCGCGGGGTATTCGATGGGACCTTCCCCTCCGTCCGCGCCGGGCCGGCTACGACGAATCATGCCAGCTTCTCATCGTATCCTCTCGGTAACGGAATGCCTAGCGGCTGTCAAGTGCCCGGTTGACCCAAACGCCCCCCTGCCAAGCAGGCCCTTTTGAAGCAGCCGGTGCGGTTTGGGCTTGTTGCCATGCCCCATTTCGAGTTGGCCCCCCGATTTTGTCAACTCGCCACATGGGAATTTCCGGGCCGAACGCGTATCATTTACAGTAAGTTGCCATTTTCCGATTCGCCGCAGAACCGCCCCTGTCTGGGGGCGAATGAAACGAGGTGTCGCGGCGTGTGGAAAATCGGCCTGGATCCAGGAAAAATTTGGGGAGCATCACTATAACACCTTGGAGTGATCGGTTCCTCCCCGTGAAGGAAATTAGGGGTTGCATCCATGAGCGACGATCTACAGCTGAACAAACCCTGGATGGTGGCGGTGTGGCCGGGAATCGGTCAAGTTGCCATCAGCGCAGGTTACTACCTGATGGCGAAACTCGGCACGCACATGCTCGCGGAGCTTCCCCCGGAGGGACTGTTCGATGTGGATCATGTGGATGTGAAACGCGGGTTGATTCGCACGGGGCGCTTGCCGCGCAATCGGTTGTTCCTATGGAAGGACCCGAAAGGAGACCGTGACATCGTTATTTTTGTGGGCGAGGCCCAACCTCCCACGGGGAAGCATGGGTTCTGCCGACAAATCGTGCGTTTCGGTCAGGATCTGGGGGTCGAGCGGATTTTCACCTTCGCCGCCATGGCCTCCGAGATGCGCCCGGAGGACCACTCGCGGGTGTTCGGGGCGGCCGTGGATCGGGAAAGCCTGCGCGAGCTGAAGGAGTTGGACTTGGAGATCATGGAAGAAGGGCGGATCGGGGGACTGAATGGAATCCTGCTGGGAATCGCTGGCGAAAGCGGGGTGCGAGGCGCCTGCCTGCTGGGGGAAATGCCCCAGATGTTTGCCCAGTTGCCCTATCCCCAAGCCTCCCTGGCGGTGCTGCGCGTCTTTTCCCAACTCGCAGGGGTCCACGTCGATGTGACCGAATTGGCCGAACAGGCAGAAGCGGTGGACGAGAAGCTGGGCGAGTTGCTGGCCAGTGTGGAACGGGCGATGGGCCAACAGGAACCGGAAGAGCTGGAAACTTGGCGATCCCACCCCGAAGAGGAGGATTCGTTGTCGGCGTCGGAAAGGCGGAGGATCGAAGACCTGTTCGCCCAGGTACGGCAGGATCGTTCGAAAGCCTACGAACTGAAACGGGAGCTGGATCGGTTGGAGGTTTTTCAGGAGTACGAGGACCGTTTCCTGGACTTGTTCAAGAAGCCTCAGTAACCACCTTTCCATCGCCCCCCTTGTTCCCCGAAAGACCTCGATTTGGTAGACGCTTGAAAGTGGCAGCACGGACCCCACCTATCGATATTCCATTTTCAGTTCCCTTTGTGCATCGTTTGCGTTTCACCCGGGACGTCTTCGGGGCCGACCGGCAGACGCTGGCCGAGCTGCTCGAACCGGCGCCGAATTGCCCGGCCCGGGTCCAGTTCTGGATCGACCGGAATGTGGCGCAAGGCCAACCCCAATTGCTCGCCCGGATTCGAGATTTCGCTCAACAGCATCGGGATCGGATCGTCCTGGAACCCCCCATCCAGCTGGTGGACGGAGGCGAGGCGGTCAAGAACGATCCCTCGGGAATGATGGGCATCCTGAAGGCGATGCATTCCGCGAACCTGGATCGGCAGAGCTATGTGGTGACGGTCGGAGGCGGGGCCGTGCTGGACGCCCTGGGCTTCGCGGCGGCGATCGCTCACCGAGGGATCCGTCTGGTACGTCTCCCTTCGTCGACGATGGGTCAGGGCGACTCGGGGGTGGGGGTGAAGAATGGGATCAATTTATTTCACAAGAAGAACTGGTTGGGCGTTTTCGCCGTTCCCTGGGCGGTGATCAACGATGCCCGACTGCTGGATTCGCTGTGCGATCGAGATTTCGTCTGCGGTTTTTCCGAGGCGGTCAAAGTGGCTCTGTTGAAGGACGCCCGGCTGTTCGACCAGCTGTGCCGGGATGCGTCGCGGGTCTGCCGCCGGGAGATGGACATCGCCTGGCCCTTGCTGAGGCGCTCGGCCGAACTGCATCTCCAGCATATCACGTCGGGCGGGGACCCGTTTGAGTTGTCGCAGGCCCGCCCCCTGGATTTCGGGCATTGGTCGGCGCACAAGCTGGAGTCGCTGTCGGAATTCCGATTGCGGCATGGCGAAGCGGTTGCGATCGGGGTCGCCATCGATACGGTCTATTCTTCTTTGGTCCACGGTCTGCCGAACCGGGAGGCTCAGCGGGTCCTGACCTGCCTTCGCGACCTCGGCATCCCGCTCGCCGATCCGCTGCTGGCCGATTCCGAACCCTTGTTCGACGGTTTGGAGGAGTTTCGCCAGCATTTGGGCGGGCAGCTGACATTGACCATGCTGCCCGCGATCGGGAAAAACATCGACGTGCACCAGATCGATCGCCGCCAGATGCAGCAAGCGATTCAGCAGGTGGCCGACTTCGCTGGCTGACCCCGGCTCGTTTTTCGGCAATGCCCCTGCCGTTCACAAAATCAACATGGCATCGCCGTAGCTGTAGAAGCGGTATTTTTCGCGAATCGCTTCCTCATAAGCCTTTCGGATGAGTTCATCTCCACCGAAGGTGCGGACCAGGACCAAGAGGGTACTCTTCGGCAGATGGAAATTGGTCATCAGGGCATCGACGGCCCGGAACTGGAAGGGTGGGCGGATGAATAGATCCGTTTCGCCTTGCCAGGCCCGGAGGGGGCCGTCGGCGGCAACGGTCTCCAACGTGCGGACCACCGTGGTTCCGACCGCCACCAGGCGGCCCCCGGCAGCCTGCACGGCACGCATCCGAGCCGCCGTGGCCGCGTCCAACGAAGCCCACTCCGCATGCATGGGGTGGTCGCTCAACTTCTCCACCGACACCGGACGAAAAGTGCCCAAGCCCACATGCAGGGTCAGCGTGCAGGTTCCGATCCCGGCCGCTTCCAACCGCTCCAGTAGCCGTTCCGTAAAATGCAACCCGGCCGTGGGCGCCGCCACCGCACCCGCCTTCTCCGCATACACCGTCTGATAATCCCGCCGATCGGATTCGACCATCTCTCCATCACGAATGTAAGGCGGCAACGGGACGCGACCCACCTGTTCGAGGATCGCCAAGGCCGGCTCCGAACTGTCCGGACGAACCGCCCACATCCCCCCGCCCAATTCGGCCAGCAGCATCAACCGGTAGCGATCCGAGCGTTGGCGGTCCTGCAAGGTGATCGTTTCGCCCGGCGCCAGTTTGCCCCGCGTCTTGGAGAGCACCTGCCAGTTGCCCGCCTCGTCCGCACGGACAAACAACCCACTCCATCGCCCCCCCGTATTCGTGCGGCGACCGCTCAATCGTGCCGGAATCACCCGGGTATCGTTCAATACCAACAGGTCGCCGGGATGCAACCATTCCTCCAGATTGCGCACGTGGCTGTGCTCCCAACAACCCTTCTCACGCTGGACAACCAACAGGCGAGCGTCGGAGCGGCAGGACAAAGGCCGCTGGGCAATTCGCTCGCGCGGCAATTCGTAATCGTAATGCTCGATTTCCGAGGGCAAACAAGATCTCCTGGTGATGGTGGCTGCAAGAGGGA
>SLEY01000399.1 GCA_007124535.1 Planctomycetaceae bacterium | reverse complement strand
TATCCCGCCATGCACAACCGCGTACGTCCGCGGTACTGCGCGCACCGACCGCCGAACCCACGGCCGAAGAACAACCCGTCTCGCCGCCACCCTCCGAGGAAGCGGGACGGTCGATCGTGATCCGCAGGCGGCGGTGGCGAGGGGCGGCTATTCTCCCAGAGCACATCTCGAGGGCTTTCGCGTCCCTTTTCGCCCCCGTAGAATCCATTGCAGCGGGGCAACGGCCCCGTGTTTCGACCAATGTTAACCGTGATCGGGAGGATGCTCATGAAGCGGCGACATTTTCTGAAGGTGTCCGCGGCGGCCGCGGCTTCGGCGACGATGGCAAGGGGCTCGGGAGCAGCCACGGCGCCCTCGCGGAATGACATGCCGTATCGCCGTCTGGGCCGCACCGGCGAGGAGGTCAGTTTGCTGTGTCTCGGCGGTTTCCACATGGCGCGCTCGGGCATCTCGGACGACTTGGCGATCCGCATCGTGCGTACCGCGATCGACGAGGGCGTGAATTTCCTCGATAACGCCTGGGACTACCATCGCGGGCGAAGCGAGCAACTGATGGGCCGAGCGCTCCGGGGTGGCTACCGCGACCGCGCCTTCGTGATGACCAAGGTGCTGGCACGCGACCCCGAGGGCGTGCGCCAGCAGCTGGAGGACAGCCTGCGCCGCCTTGACATCGACAGGATCGACCTCTGGCAGTTCCATTCGCTGCGCACAGCGGAGGACGCGCGCCAGGTGTGCGATGAATTACTGGAAATCGCAGTCAGGGCCCGGGAGGAGGGCAAGGTCCGCTATATCGGCTTTACCGGCCACCGGCGGCCGGAAGCGCTCGTGGAGATGCTGAAGTGCGACTTCCCCTGGGATGCGGTGCAAATGGCCGTGCCCATCTTCGACTACCACCACTTGAGTTTCCAGAAGGAAGTCCTGCCGCTGGCCGTGGAGAAGGACCTGGGGGTCATCGCCATGAAACCGCTCGCGGGCCGCGCCGAACCACACAAGGAAGGCCTGATCCGCGTCGAGCAGATGTGGCGTTACACCATGAGTCTTCCGGTCGCATCCGTGGTCACCGGGCTGGACTCAATGGAGTATCTGCAGGAAGCGCTCCAGGTCTTCAAGGAGACGCCGCGAATGGAAGCGGAGGAGAAAGAGCAGTTGCTCGCCCGGGTCCGTGAAGAGGGCGAGAGCGGCCGCTTTGAATACTACAAGCGATGGTAGTCGCAACGTCTCCCGGGCAACCCGCCGGATGCCGCGCTCGGCGTGGGTCTCCGCCGCGCTCGGCGTGGGTCTCCGACCCCGCCGAAACCGCCGACCGAAGGTCTCCCGCGATAGGGGAGCCATTCGGACGGGCGCCTCGTTACTTGCCCTACCGGCCTAAGGCCCGGAAGTGCCACGTATCGGTCGGCTCGTGGGCCTCGGCGAACGCGGCGCGGACCTGGGCGATCACCTCCGGATGGTCGGCCGCGAGGTCGTGCTGCTCGGCCGGATCGGCCTCGACGTCGTACAGCAGGATCGGCGAGTCGGCGTCTTTGTGCAGGTTCCGTTGAATCGCCTTCCACTTGCCCAGCCGCACGGCGCGCTTCCCGCCCCGCTCGTAGAACTCCCAATACAGATAATCGTGCTGCTTCTGCTGATCGAGCCTGCCGAGCAAGGTGGGCAACATGCTGATGCCGTCCAGGTCATCGGGGGTCGTGGCGCCGGCGAGGTCGCAGGCGGTGGGCAGGAAATCCCAGTGTGCGGAAATATGGTGGGAAACGGCGCCGGCTTCGATTCGCCCCGGCCACCGCACAAGAAACGGCATGCGGATGCCCCCGTCAGTCAAGTCGCGTTTGTAGCCGGAAAACGGGCCGTTCGAGTTGAAGAAGTCGGGTTGGTGCCCGCCCTCGCGGTGCGGCCCGTTATCCGAGGTGAACATCACCACGGTGTGCTCGTCGATGCCCAGTTCCTCGAGCAGCGCCAGCAGCTCGCCGACTCCCTCGTCCATCTTGACCATCATGCCGGCGAACGCGGCGATCGGGTTGGTCACCCGGGTGCCGGCGTAACGCCCGATTCGGTCGTTGAACTGCGGCCACTTTTCGCGGAAGGGTGCGGCGTATTCATCGGGCACCTGCATGGCCGCGTGGGGAATGGTGACCGGCAGGTAACAGAAAAACGGTCGGTCCCGGTTCTCGCGGATGAATCGCAGTGCCCGCTCCATGATCAGGTCGTGCGAATAGGTCTGGCCGTCCAGTTCGATCCGCTCGGCGTTGTCGTACAGCCAGGTGGGGTAATAGGTATGCGCGTTGCGCTGGCAATTGTACCCAAAGAAGACGTCAAAGCCCTTGTTGAGGGGGTCGCCGTGCGAACCGGGGTAGCCCAGTCCCCACTTGCCGAACGCACCGGTCGCGTATCCGGCCTGCTGGAGCCGTTCGGCGACGGTGGTTTCCTCCGCGTCCATCGGCATCTGCCCGACCGGCTGATGCTCCCGATTGCCGCGCACGGAGATGCGGCCGGTGTGCCGCCCCACCATGAGCGAGCATCGCGTGGGCGCGCACACCGTCGAGCCCGAATAATGCTGGGTGAACCGCATGCCCTCGGCGGCCAACCGATCGATGTGGGGCGTGGAGAACTTCTCCTGCCCATAACAACTGAAATCGCCGTAGCCGGCATCGTCGGCCATGATGTAGATGATGTTCGGCGGGCGCTCGGCAGCGGCTTGGCTTGCCATTGCCAACGCGGCCCCCACCAACAGGGCTGTACGGCAAAGAAATCGGCACATCGCAGGTAACCTCTTCGATTGATGGTTCGGGCGAACGGCACCTCGCGTATTCGCCTGGGTTCAAGGCCTCGTCACACCAAAATGACCAGCCCGCGTGCCAAGCAACCGTTGCTCAGCAGCGTGCATCTTAACTGGGGGGCGGAAATCCTGTCAACTAAGCAGACTGCTTCTGACTCGGTGAAATCGGGTATTTAAGCGAACCTTAAGGGGGGCGTTCGGCAGAGGTGGTGCTTTCGCAGCGCGCGTCTCGCCGGTGCTGCGGCCTCAAAACAGTTTGCGCCCGCGACGAATCGAGGCGCGATTTCGGCAGCCGCCAGCCACGGCCGCTGCCGGGTCATCCTTGCGCCCGCGACGGGAGTTGCGGAACACTTCCGCAGGCCCCGCCTTTGGGCCATTGACATTCGCCGGCCAGGCCGGCTACCATACCTTATGTGTGAGGTGGGATGCTGCATAAAATGCCCGAGCTACCGCCGCTCCGCGGTTCGGTTCAACGAACGTTCTGCGTTGCAAACACGCCGCATGGCCACTCTCGATCTAAAGTTGACAATCGGCTGCTCGACGGACTGCACCGATGCTTGATGCTGGGAACCATCGGATGCACCGGAGCCCCCGATTTCGTGCTCACGGGTCACAAGTGAAAGATCACGGACGCCGCCCCCGATGGCCCCGGTCGTTTGGGCAAAAGGAAGCGGAGACGTATGAACTACCAAGAGGCCATCAAGAGCATTTGGCGCCACTCAAAAGAGGCTCGATCGGATCAAGCGGCCCAACTCAGGGAAATTGTCCGATACGCCACATTGGCGCCGTCGGCGCACAACTCGCAATGCTGGCGGTTTCGGGTACAGGATCTTTCCATTGCCATTCTTCCTGATTTGTCTCGACGCACGCCGGTGGTCGATCCGGATGATCACCATCTCTACGTTTCGCTGGGATGTGCAATAGAAAACCTCATCCTCGCCTCAAGAGCGTTCGGATTCGCCGCGCAAGCGGAGTTCAACCCCGTATCAGGCGTGACTAGCGTTGTGCTGGAGCACTCGCTGGCAGACGAATCGTTCTTGTTCAACGCGATCCCGGATCGGCAATGCACACGAAGCGATTTCGATGGGATGCCGCTGAGCAATCAAGAACTTCGCCAGCTGGAGACAGCAGGAACTGGGCGCAACATTCGCGTGCTGCTGCTCACTGAGCGTGAGGCAATGGAAAGAGTGCTCGAATATGTCGTGCATGGCAACACGTTGCAGGTTAACAATCCCGCTTTTGTTACGGAACTGAAGAACTGGATTCGGTTTAGCGATCGAGAAGCCCTCCGAACTGGTGACGGTCTTTCTACCCGTGTGACAGGCAATCCGCCGTCTCCGCGCTGGTTGGCCACAATTCTGTTTCGCGCGTTCTTCCGAGCAAAATCCGAGAATGACAAATATGCGCGTCATATCCGCAGTTCGGCAGGAATTGCCGTGTTCGTATCGGACGTTGACGACCCCGAGCATTGGTTGGAAACGGGGCGTTGCTACGAACGTTTTGCATTACAAGCGACGGCATTGGGAATCCGGAACGCTTTTGTCAACCAGCCCGTCGAGGAAGCCGGTTTGCGGATGGAATTCGCCAAAGCCCTGGGATTAGGTGACGGAAGACCCGATCTCGTGGTGCGATTTGGGCGAGGGAAGGAGATGCCGAGATCATTGCGACGACCATTAGCATCGGTGCTGCTATCGGTCTGACCCTGCTCGTGGCGAGTCCCGCCCGCGGCGAAGACACCCGGATGCAGCTGTGGCGGCACGTTCCCTTGAGCGAATGGCAGGGCGGGTTTTTGCTGCCCGCCGATCTGACGGGAGATGGCCAGGATATGCCCGTGCAGGTTCGCTGGCGAGCCGACGAAGACTCGTTGTGGGCGCCCGTCGATCGAATGGTCCTGGATCGTCGTGGTGAGGTGGTGGCCCAATTGGGCGAGTGGGATGAACGCGTGGTCCAAGACTTGCGGCCCGGCGCGACCAAAAACCGCTTGGCGGTCCAGGCGATCCCGGTCGATCTGTGCGGCGATGCGCGGGAAGAACTGATCCTGTACCAGCCCTATCAAGGCCGGGCGGTGATGATTTTTACGCAACCCGACTCGGACGGAGCGGCGAAACCTTACGTTCCGCAGAAGAACGCCTACAACCGGCCGGCTTACTTTTGAACCCGACGCTGCCGCCGCCCGGGGGTCCCGGCGGCGCCTTCGCCTTTCTTTGGGAGTGACTCGTTAGCCTTGGCCGTTGAATCGCCGCCAGTTGTCGCAAGCCGTGCCCATCAATCTTCGCTCCGGCTGCCTAAAGAATCCGTCGATCTTTGTATTCATTCTGTGGCCCTCTGGTATGTGCCGCGCAGCCAGCTTATGCTGAGTTTGGGTGCGTTGCACGGGGTGTGCGACGCACCCTGCATTTCTGGGGGCACAACCACCTCGTGCCAATTCCGCCGTTGCGGAGGCGGCGCCCCGTGGGCAGGTGCCCCACAACACAAGGGGAAAGACCATGGTGGGGTTGCCTCTCGATACGATTGGGTTGGGCATTGTCTTGGTCATGCTGTTGTCCCTGATGTTTGCCCTGCTGATGCAGCAACGGGAACGCAGCCAGAAGACCATGGCGCTGTGGCTGGGTTCCTTG
>SLEY01000636.1 GCA_007124535.1 Planctomycetaceae bacterium | reverse complement strand
CCGGTCTCCGCCGCGCTGTGGCCGGTCTCCGCCGCGCTGTGGCCGGTCTCTGACCGAGCCACCCGGCCGACCGAAGGTCTCCCATATCGGTGGAGACCTTCGGTCGGGGGTTTCGGCGGGGTCAGAGACCCGCGCCGAGCCGTGCGACTGTTATTTCTCGGCAGATGCTAAGGGCCTGAAAGTAACTGACTGACTGTCAGCGACTAAGTGTAGACGACTAAGTGTAGACGACTAAGTGTAGACGACTAAGTGTAGACGACTAAGTGTAGGCGACTAAGTGTAGGCGACTAAGTGTAGGCGACTAAGTGTAGACGACTAAGTGTAGGAGACTAAGTGTAGGAGACTAAGTGTAGGAGACTAAGTGTAGGAGACTAAGTGTAAGTGGGTGAGTGCAAGGGACTGGTTTCTGGGCCGGGAGGGTACATGCCCCACATGAATTGGAGATTGCAGTGTTAGGCATGTTCAATTGTACTGCTCAATTGCCACTACCGTTTGCGTCTTGCCTAGGCATCTTGTCTTACAAGAGAACAAAACTCGTCAAGTTATTTTGACGCGACGACTAAGGCGGTGCATCAAGCACCTTCCGCCCCGGGTGGCCTATCCTTTGCGCTGTGCGGCACTAGAAATCGAACTGGGCCCGCACCCCGAACACGTTCAAACCGTATTTGTCCGCCGACTCGCCCGGAGCGAAACGGCTGTGCACGAAATTGAACATCATCCGAGCGTGCGAGGTGAGATACCAATTGACGCCGAACGTGTGGTTCCCGGCATGGCCGCCCAACACATCCGCACGGGCATCGTCCAGGTCCAGGAACGAGTAGCGGTAGGTCAACTCCCACGCGCCCGGACCACGGACCAGGCGGCCGTGTTGGTCGCGGGTGCGGATGAAGTTTCTTAGCGGCTGGACGCGTCCAAACGCCCCGCTGGCACGGCTGTAGTTTCGGCTTTCGCCGGTCAGGAAGTAACTCAACTGAGTATACGCTCCCCATAGGTAAGCGTTCCGTGCCCCGGATCGGTTATAGAAGCCGCCCATGTACTCGGCCTGCACGGACAACGGCCCAAAGACCGCGGCCACTTCGGGGACGAGCAACTGGTAACTACTTGTCTGGTCCACCAAGCCCGTATCGACGATCGTTGGTCCGACCCCCATTTCCGGCCGAGCGCGGACGTGTTCGGTTCCGCCGACCGCGTCACGGTAGCTGTACCCCAAGCCGGTATGCAGCAGGCGACTCCCCGTCGGCGAACCCTCGTACCAGGGCGTCCAGGTTCCGCGCATCGTGAACGCGGCCCCGTAATCGTCATCGGCCACAAAGGGTGGGTCCGCAGGCGTTTCCCGAAATACACCGAATGCCAGCGTGGCATTTTCCGCTTGGGTCGTTCGCCGAGCCATCACGCCCAAATTGCGCCCGGGGATGAAGGCATTAGGCAGACTCCGTTCCATGAACGTGATGTGCAAGGGCGAAGCCAACTGGTCCAAACTGAGGGGCTCTTTGAAATGCCCGACTTGAACAGAGCCCAGCAGCGGTAAATCGCGGACACCGATCAGTACATCCCTGTATGCCGTTCTCCCGTTCGGATTGAAAAAATCCAGTTCGGCTGTGAAGTAGAACACCTCGTAGCCCGTCCCGGAGAATCCCAAGCGAGCCGAGCGGAAGAACGTGGCATCCTGGGCGTCCTCCAACACCGATCCGGGCGCATTGCTGGGCCCGAACATTACGTGGTCCATCAGGGCGCGACCTCGCGGACGCACCGTCCAGGAAGCATGGCTGGGGGATTCTCGAGGTGGCGTGGCGACCGCTTCTTCCAATCGCAGTTCCAGATCGGCCAAACGTTCGGCCATCGAATGATTCGCCTCGGTGGCCCAACCCGGATCAAGATGGTGAGCGGCCCGCGCAACGACGGGTACGCCCAACGCGATCATCAAAGACCCCAAACCGGCTACCGAAAGGCCAACTCTTTTCAGCATAACGCGTCCCTGGAAACTCGAAACTCGAAACGAAGCGATCCCTTCAGGCCTGTTTCGGGATGAGGATCCGGGAAAGACCAATGGTACCGGCTGGCACGCCTGTAACTTCTGAAACGGCGGAGGAAAAAACCGCAAAAGCCGAATGATCGCTACAAACGGCAAATCCGGCCCCATCGCGCACCGGGGTCCGGTGGCTGGGATTTCGAGTCTCAGCATCTGCCAAGAAATGAACGTCGCACTTCCTGACCGCATAGGCATGCACATGAATGCTTGTGTGCTGATGGGATGCCTGAGAGCCCCTTTTTGTGGAGGAGTTGGCGATTCCTCGCCCGACCACAGCCCCGTCCACCGCACACACCAACCCGTACGTCCGCCGTGCTGCGCGAACCAAGCCGCAGAACCTACACGGCCGAAGAACCTCCTGCCAATTCCGACGAGAAAAGGAACCAGCCTTCCGACGAGATTGGGAGCCAGGAAACGGTGTTCGGACACGCACCGATTTCGCGCGGGCTTTCTCCTCCGGGGACCCAGCGGACCACTTTCTGTGCCACAAGATCACGTCCATTCAGATGACTGTGTTTGCAGGGACCGCTTTTCAACAGTTCGGCTGCGTTCGTCAGGGAGACGCGGAGCTGGCGGCAATCACTCGGATCTCGACGCGGGCGCCGGGGACGGCTAGTTCCGAGATGCCGATCGCTGTCCAGGCCGGCCAGGGAGGGCGGATGAATTCGTCGCGTCGCATGGTACCCTCCTGTGTCTAAGGTGGCGTTTCCTATGGTTGCGCGTCCGGGCCGGGGGCCTGAATCACCACACGGAAACCGATGGGCGTCCAGTTATCGACCTCGGGCGGCTGCACCATACGGGCCGTCGTCGTGGAAAATCGATCGTCGTACATGCTCGAGCCGCCGCGAATCACCTTCAGGTCGCCGCTTTCGGGGCCGCCCGGGTTGCGCAAATCGGCCTCGGCATGGAACCAGTTGATGATCACCGGATACGCCCCCGGCTCGGCCTCGCGATCCATCCGATACTCGGGGCCCTGGCCCCATGACGGCTTGAAGTCGCGACCGGCGTCAGCGAGGCTTCGAGTTCCGCCCGTTCGTCGTCCGTGCCGCGGAACCCCAGTCGGCGGAAGCCGTCGCGAAACTCGGGAAGCATGTCCGTCAGGCCGTGATGGACGATCACCGCCCGGCTTTCGCCGTCCTCGGTAATCGGCACCGCAGCGAACAGGGAGGTGGCGACCGACACCAGCGTTGTGGCGACAAGCCACGTGACCCTTCGTTTACTCATCTTGTATGCTCCTTAAAGGGAATGGATTCTTGCCGCAGAAGTCAAGGAGAGTCTCGCTCTTGGATCACTTCCAGCCTCTGGCGGGGCAGCTCCACCGGCTCCTCTCCCATTTCGGCCTCGTCACTGTCCTCGAGCGTGATCTCCAGCCGCGGGGTAGGGTCAACCGGCCAGACATCGCTCGTGTTGGGCCATCTTGAACGCCTCTTGCTCTGATGCTGCGGCACATCCCCGTCCCCATCCACGAAGACGGGCTTGATCCTTATCCCCTCCCATCCATGATTCTCAGCTCTCAGCCTCACCGTAAGCCCATCGCCCCGGTCCAGTTCGATAGTGATACTGCCGCCCTGTTCCGAGACATCAAACTCGAGCGAGTCGGTCTTGAAATCTTCCGCTGTCAAGCTCTCATCGAGACCGCCACCGGCGATTGTCAGCGCGGCAGAACCCGGTTCCGGCAACTTGAACTCCCATACTGCATGGTAACGGTGGGGGTGGATGTCGCCGCTACCGTGCCTTCGGGTTACATGGTAACTGCGTTCCACCTCAAGCCCCTGGTTATCCTCCGAAGCGAGAACCGAAGAACTCATGGTTCCCACCCGGGAGAAGTGCCAGTACACGTGCGAGAACGCAGCTTCCGCCGTTACCGCGTCCTCGGAGACTTCCTCGATGTCCCAGTAGGCTTCCCGGGCCCAGGAGGGTCGGGTTCGGTAGCCCCCGCCCGCCAGGAGTTCCCGGCCGCTCGGTTTGTGCACCACGCTGACGATATTACCGCCCGAACGCTCCTCGATGCATTGTTTCTGGGGCACCACTGCAGCGACCAGATCGTCTGTCTCGATTTCAAAGAGCCGGCCTCCGCTGCGGGCAAGAAAATCCAGTCGATGCCGGGGATCTTCTTCGCGGTCCAGATAGCGCTCGATGCGCGCGGGCACGCTCTCCTCGCCGCCGGCCACATACCACCCGCTGCCGTCCCGCGGGTCCTCAACCCGGGCGAATCCGTCCGTCTCGCGCAAGGTGTCGATGATCGGCTTATCAATGGAATAGGCCCTCCCGTCCGCGATGCGCTGTGCATAGGCCGGGTCTTCTTCCTGCAGCGCCGCCTCATAGGCTTGCTGCAGCAGCGAATCCAATCTCTGCAGCACGTCGACCGTGAGCAGACTGCGGCGCATCCGACGTTCCGGGGAATGGGCATCGAGCGCGATGTCGGTCTCCACGCGGACACGCTCGACCTCCTGAAAATACTTCCACAAATCGGGATATGCCTCCCGGCCGTAATAGCCGCGCAGAAAACGCCGCATGAGTGCATCCACATCGCTGCCGGTGTCCCACAGCACCTGACTCCACACCCAGTGTTTCAACTCGGCCCAGTTATGGGTGCCCGCCCGGTCCTCCTGCATAAAACCGGCCGTTATCCCGTAATCCTCCCACACCCGGATCGTATCCACCACCGAAGCCATGTTCGGCCACTCGTAGTCCCGGGCGTAATAGTTTCTGGCCCAATGCCAAGTGGTAACACGCCCGGGTGCGATTTGCGGCCAATCGCGCAGTGCACCATAGTAAGGCGTCATCTGCGGGTTTCCCCGCAACTCATTGAGGTGGTCGCGGCCGCTGGCGGCGATGTTGATCCAGAGATTCTTGTGAGGGCGGATCGTTTTCGGCGCCGGCAGCGTATTGTGGTATGCGAACGTTATGATTTGGTGGTCGGGGTACTCCTGGCCGGCGTGTTCCAGGGCGGCATTCAGCATAACGAGCATCGGGGCAGAGTACGAGCCTTCTTCCTCAATGAGCGCCTCGCAACGATCGCAGTTTTCGCACCCCAATTGAAAATTCCCATCCCTCTGTCCCAGCGCCATCGGAGCCGCGCCGGCCTCGCGCTCGCCGAACCGTTCCTTGAGTCGTTCCCCTAATTCACGGTGAAACTCCTCGTCCAGCGGACAGTTTTCCGGAATGCCGAAGTCTGCGAAATTATGGTGTGCTTTAAGGGTGTGCCCGCCGAGCGGGAAACCGCGATTCTTGTCCGACCAGTCCGCCGTCTGCCTTCGAGCAGCCCACAAATTCATCCCCCGCCCGTACAATGACGGCTCCTGGACGTCGTCCATTTCTGGAATGACCAGTGTCGGCGAATCCGGGATGTACTCGT
>SLEY01000038.1 GCA_007124535.1 Planctomycetaceae bacterium | reverse complement strand
GTCGAAAACCCGGACGATAAGCCGTTGCCCTGCGGGTTGGGGACGCATCCGTATTTCTCGCTGCCATTGGGGGGTTCGGAAGCGGAAGCTTGCCGCGTGCAGGTGCCGGCCACACGCCGTTGGGAGATGATCGACATGCTGCCGACCGGCCAGGTGGTGGCGTTGGAGCAGGCCGAGCCGCTTCATAACGGACTGGTGTTCCGCGACATGACGTTTGACGATGTGCTTTCGGCGCTGGAATTTCACGCGGGCTGGTGCCGAGCCCGGATCCTGGACCCCCAGAGCGGCCGAAATCTGGTGCTGGAGTTCGACCAGAATTTTCGGGAGTGCGTGGTTTACACACCGCCACATCGCCAAGCGGTGTGCATTGAGCCGTACACCTGTGTGCCCAACGCGGTCGAATTAGAGTCGGCTGGCGTGTCGAGCGGGTTGCGGGTTCTCGAACCGGGGGGATCGTTCCAGGCCGAGGTGGTGATGCGGGTCGAATGACCGAACGAAGGGGAGCTTCCTTCGTGAACGGTTGCCGCGGATGAGATCATTCGGGCGGTTGAGACGGCTACATCGCGTCGCACCGATCGTGATTTCCGGAACTACATTTTTTCGAGCCGGAGCAAACCCACTTGAGCCGGGGGATAAACGCGGATATCCCAGTCTCCCAATTCGGCCAGCCAGTCGAAATCGAATCGCTGGTCCGATTCGACAACGAACAGACTGTCGGCCGGGCAGCGGTCGACCAATTCCCGGAGCAGTGCGAGCATCTGGTGCGGTCGATCGACGTAGAAATCATAGGGGGGCGAGCAGAGCACCAGCCAGGGACGGTCATCCAGTTCGACAGCGGGTCCTTGCTGCCGCAGCCAGAGGAACGCATCGCCCGGGCTGACCCGGCATTGGTCCTGGACCCCCAAGGCGGCCCGATTGTCGCGGATGATTTGGGCGGTGGGAAAATGGCGTTCGATCAATGTCGCTCGGGCCGCTCCTCGGCTGATCGCTTCGAATCCCAGCGCCCCGGTGCCGGCGAACAGATCGATGGCGTGTTTTCCTCGTACGGCGGGTCCGATCAGGTTGAAAACGGCTTCGCGGACGCGATCTTTCATCGGACGGGTTCGCGGGTCGCCGTGGTAGCGAATCGGGCGATTGCGCAGGGAACCCCCGATGATGCGAAGCGGCTTTCCGGCCGCTTGGGGAGTTCCCGTCGCGCGGGCGGGTGAACTTTTTTTGCGGCGCATCGTAATACCTCCAACACGATCGGTTCGGTTTCTCCGCGATGAGCCGTACCAGGCGGCTTTTCTCGGCGGGAGCTTATGCTAACCTGTTAGGTCTGCCAACAGAAGGCATTGCTTCGCGGGTAATTTTTCTTTCCAGGACTGGGAGGTAACGTCAGATGCTGCGAGACTTGTTTCGCCTCGCCCAACAACTGTTGATCATCATGTTGTGTGTGCTGGTCCCCACCGTCGCCTTGGTCGCGAGGGCCACGGAGCCCGACAATGGAGTGGTGACCAACGAGGAACCCGCGGACGAAGAACCGGCCGACGAAGAACCGGCCGACGAAGAACCGGCTGACGAAGAACCAGCTGACGAGGAACCGGCTGACGAGGAACCAGCCGACGAGGAACCAGCCGACGAGGAACCGGCTGACGAGGAACCGGCTGACGAGGAACCGGCCGACGAGGAACCGGCTGACGAGGAACCAGCCGACGAGGAACCGGCTGACGAGGAACCAGCCGACGAGGAACCAGCCGACGAGGTACCGGCTGACGAAGAACCGGCTGACGAGGAACCGGCTGACGAGGAACCGGCTGTCGAGGAGCCTGCGGACGAAGATCCGACCGACGAGGAGCCGGCGGTTGCGGTCGAGATGGACGAGGCGGCGGTGGAAGCTCAGGCCGCGTTCGATGCCGCGCTGTTGCGATGGAAGGAGTTGCTCAAGCAACTTCGCCAGTTGCGGGCGGACTTTCACAGCGCCGATCCGGATCAGGTGGCCTCGATCCGTGATCGATGGGACGAGAAGATTGCGGAAGGCGAGGACCTGCTGGCCGAACTACGGCGGACAGGTTTGGCGGCGTATCGGGCCGCCCCGGATGCGAATCCGGAACTGAGCGACTTGCTGGTGGAAATGGTGGTGGATGGTGTCGGCCGGGACGATTACGAACCGGCGGCGGAGGTCGCGGAGGTGCTGATGGAGTATGGCAGCGTGCAGCCCGAGCTATGGGAACCGGCGGGGATGGCCATGATGGCGACCAATCGGTTTACGAAGGCGATTGAGTATTTCGAGAAGGGCTCGGAGGCCGGGATGCTCAGCTTCACGGCGCAGCGGTACCTGGGCGATCTGCCGGCCTACGAGGGTTATTGGGAGGTCGAGCGGGAGTTGCGGGCGGCGGAGGCGGAGGCGGACGATTTGCCCCGTGTCCAGCTGGTGACGTCGGCGGGCGAGCTGGTGATCGAACTGTTGGAGAATGAAGCTCCGGAGACGGTAGGGAACTTCGTCAGCCTGGTCGAATCCGGCTTTTATAATGGTTTGAGTTTTCACCGCGTGCTGCCCGGTTTTATGGCTCAAGGCGGTTGCCCGTTGGGCGACGGCACGGGCGATCCGG
The DNA here is from genome assembly GCA_007124535.1 of Planctomycetaceae bacterium. GTDB lineage: Bacteria > Planctomycetota > Planctomycetia > Pirellulales > Pirellulaceae > SLMF01. The sequence continues at coordinate 2,807 of SLEY01000038.1, read as the reverse complement.
GCTACACGATCTACTGCGAGGTGGAGCGGGAGGATCACCGCAAGCATTTCCGGGGCAGTTTAAGCATGGCGCATGCGGGCCGTCACACGGGGGGTTCGCAATTCTTTTTGACCTTTCTGCCGACGCCCCACTTGAACGGGGAGCACACGGTTTTTGGCCGGGTGATCGAGGGTTTGGACGTTTTGGCTCGGATCCGGCGAGTGGATCCTCAGGAAGGCGAGGGCGGTCCCCGGGATCGGATCCTGGAAGCCACGGTGTTGCGGAAGCGTGATCACACGTACGAGCCGAACCGGGTGGATTAGGGCCGGCATTTGCCGAGGGGCGATTTCGAGTTCCGGCCCGGGTTCGCCGGCCGGAGATTTTTTTGTGGGAAGACGGCGACGGCCGTTCCTTGTTTATCCAGAAGTGATCCATGCCTTTGGCCGTATTTTGCTCGGAGCTGCGCAAGACCTACCCGGGCAAACCGCCGGTCGAGGCGGTTTGTGGGGTCGATCTGGAAGTGGTGGAGGGCGAGTGCTTTGGTGTATTGGGGCCGAACGGGGCGGGCAAGACGACGCTGATCGAGATTTTGGAGGGTTTGCTGGCGGCCACGTCGGGTGAGGTGTCGATTCTGGGGATGCGCTGGGCGGAGCAACCGGGCGCGATACGCGAGCAGATCGGCATTTCGTTGCAGGAGACCCGCTTTTCGGACAAGCTGAATGTGCGGGAGACGTTGGATTTGTTCCGCAGTTTCTACCGGCGGGGGATTGAGCCGGAGCAGGCGATTGCCCGGGTCTCGTTGCAGGAGAAGTCGCACGCCTGGGTCAAGGACTTGTCGGGTGGCCAGCGCCAGCGATTGGCGGTGGCCGCGGCCTTGATCGGCGATCCCGCCTTGTTATTTTTGGACGAGCCGACGACGGGCTTGGACCCGCATTCCCGCCGCCAGTTGTGGGACATCATTCGGGAATGCCGTCAGCAAGGCCGGACGACCATGTTGACCACGCATTACATGGAGGAGGCGGAGCGGTTATGTGATCGGGTGGCGATTGTCGACCACGGCCGGATCATTGCGTTGGGGTCGCCGCGCGAGCTGATTGCCCGTTTGGGCGGCGATCATGTGGTCGAATTCTCGGTGGAACCCGTTCTTCCGGAAGCGGCTTGTTCTGCCGGGGTTTGGCAGGACCTGCCGGCGGTCACCGGAGTCCGGTACGACGGTCAAGTGGTGCACTTATCCGTCACGGAGCCGCATATCGTGTTGCCCGCCCTGCTGGCCCGGATCGAGCAGCACGGGTCGCGCTTGGCCAGTTTGACCACACGGCATGCCAGTCTGGACGATGTCTTTGTGGTGTTGACCGGCCGCCCGATCGGCGAGACGGAGGGGGAGGAGGGATCGACATGAGCAACCCGTCCGTGCGGGGGGATCGTCGTCACCGGCCGTTCGTCAACTTGGTGCGGGCTCGATTTCGCGAGTTTTCGCGGGAGCCGGCGGCCATATTCTGGGTCTACGTGTTTCCGCTGATCCTGGTGGTTGCTTTGGGAGCCGCGTTTCGCGATCGGCCCGTCAGCGGGTTGACGGTCGTCGTGGCGTCGGGGCCGGGGGCCGAGGCCACCCGGACGGTGCTGCAGCGCGAACCGCGGCTCCAGACGCAGATTGTCGAGGAGGACGAAGCGTATGCCCGCTTGCGCACTGGGCGGGCGGATTTGATGATCTTGGTCGATCCCTCGGCATCGCCGCAGTATGAATACCTGTTCGATCCCACGCAGGCGGCCAGTCTGTTGGCGCGAGAGATGGCCAACGGCGTGCTGCAGCGTGCGACCCGACCGGATCCTCATGCCATCCGGGACCGGCCGATGGAGGAGCCCGGCACCCGGTACATCGATTTCCTGGTTCCGGGCCTGCTGGGGTTGGGGCTGCTGGGCGGCGGTCTTTGGGGCGTCGGCTATGCCATTGTGGATATGCGAATTCGCAAGTTGCTGAAACGCTATCTGGCCACGCCCATGCGCCGCAGCCACTTCCTGGGCGCCATCATGGCCAGCCGCCTGGTGTTTACGATCTCCGAAGTCCTGCTGCTGCTGATCTTCTCGCGGCTGTTTTTCGGCGTCACCAGTCGGGGAAGTTACGGGGTGGTCGCGTTTTTGATCCTGCTGGGCGCCTTTCAGTTTTCCGGGGTGGGTTTACTGGTGGCCAGCCGGGCGCGGACGATCGAGACGCTGTCCGGTCTGCTGAATGCGGTCATGTTGCCGATGTGGATCGGGAGTGGTTTGTTTTTTCCCATCGAGCGGTTTCCGGGGATGGTGCAACCGCTGCTGCGGCTACTGCCGCTGACCCCGTTGATTGCCGCTTTGCGGAGCGTGATGTTGGAGGGCGCCGGTCTTTTGGCGGTGTTGCCGGAGATCGGACTGAGCCTGGTATGGGGCCTGGCCACGTTCAGTTTGGCACTGCGGATCTTCCGCTGGAATTGAAGGGATCCTGCGCGCGGCCGTGATTGGCCCGATAAGCCTCGCCGGCCCCCCGCTGCCAAGAACCAGATTATTTTGCAAATTCGTGTCACATGACGTGGTGCAATGTCTCGCGATACCTGCCACGCCTCCGATCGCCGCCATGGTCGCGTTACGTCCACGCACATCGCGATGGGCGAGGCAGGCGGAGGATGCTCGAAGGGGACAGTCATCTTTTGAAGCGTGTCGCATCGGCCAAGCTCGGTTTCCCCGGTCGGGCGTCGCGGCCTGGCGGTCGGTCTGTCATTTTGGCAGATGGTCTGGTCCGTGTTTCATCCGTGGCTCGGTTTCATGCGGAGGAATTCCCGGGCTTCGCCTGAATCGGATCG
>SLEY01000614.1 GCA_007124535.1 Planctomycetaceae bacterium | reverse complement strand
GATTTTCCCCACAGCCGCATGCGGTAGGTAACGTCGACGGTCTGGCCTTCCACACTGCAGCGCCATGTGAAGCTGAGCACGTCGCCCGCCAATCGTCGGCTGCTGATCAACCGAGCCCGTCGGGGCGTCATCGATCGACCTTCTTCCTCGACCCACAAGGCGATGCCTCCCCCGACCAATGGGCGAAATGGCTCGCCACGTCCCTTCCAGCGGGCCACGATATCCGTCAAGGTCCCCGTCGCCGGCCGGTATTCGTAGACCAGTTCGCCGTCATCGCCCCGATAGCGGAACCGGAACGTATTGCCGGACTGCTCCAGACTCGTTTCGTAATCCGAACTCCGATTGTCCGGCAGGATCGTCTCTTCCCGCGTGGGAAAGGGCAATTGGCCGGGGCCCGTGTTCGTACCGGACGACTGATACGGGAACAAGGTCAGATTCCGTCTCCGCCGCGGCTCGAACTGCAATGGCTCCCGGGCCTCGCGCACCAGAGCCAAGTTGTCAAAATACAACTGCCGAAACTCTTCGTTCCGCCCGCCCCGCACTTCGATCGCCCGCAGCACGGGCGATTCGCCCAAAGCCTCCAATTCGTCCGGCTGCAGCCGGTAATGCATCAACGACCACTCTTTCCAGTTCACGATGCCCAGCGGGATCCGGATCGGGGCGATGCCGTCGCCGCCCAGCAGCAGGGCGATGTCGACCGCGGGGGTGCTGGGATCGGGAATCCAAGCCCAATTGTTTCCATAGACCCACAAGCGAGCCGAATTCGCGCCCTCGGGCAAGGGGATCGGCTGGGGAGGCTCCAAGTAGATGACCGGGTCCGAACCGGTGCCCCGATACTCCAATTGGCCCACATAATCACCCCACAGCTGCTGGCGGCGCGAGCGGAAGAACCGAGCCTCCGACTGCCGACCATCCACGGTCCAGCCGTCCAGGTCTTCAAAGTCGACCAGCGGCGGGTGCGCGTCCTCGGTTCGTCCGGCCCACTCCATCTCATAGGGGCGCGAGCCGATCGGCTGATCCCTCGACTCCTCGGACGAACCTGCCTGAACGAAGATCAGGGGCAGGACCAGAACCAGCGATTTCCAACGAGCCATCAGTCTTCCTGCATCGGGGGGGATCAGAGGCGGGGGGGGCCACGTCTTGAGCCACGTTCGGGCAGCGCGCGTTTCCTCTTGCAGTATCCGGAGGCCCGCGCCCGTGTCAAGTAAGCTGAGCGTCTTTCGCCGGCGGCACGTCAGCCCGGCCGGGGCAGCGGGGGGGAATTGGAAATCGTCGCCGCACCCTGCGGCGGCGCTGCATCCTGGTCCACCTGGATCTCGGGCCCCCCCGAGGCGCGCACCGTGATCCGATAGGAATTCCCCTCCTGCACCTTGATCGACACGGCGTCCCCGTGCAAAGCCCGGATGCCCAACTGCTCGGCTCGCTGCGGATCATTGGCGATGGTCCAGAAATCGTCCCAGATCTTCTGCTCGAACTCGGAAATCACCCCACCTCGGGTGTACGAGCCGGGCCGCGTGCCAGGCTCATCCAGCGTGAAACCCTCCGACGGCCGCTGATACTCGCCGAAGATCCGATTGAATAAACAGATGGTCGTGCCGCGTTCCAGATCGGCCTGCTCGACATACGCATCGTCGAACTTGACCACCCGATAGTCCACGTAAATCACGTCACCTTCCAATTGAAACTCCCGCATCGAGCCGACCGGATCCCCCGCGTCATTCATTTCGACGAACCCGATCGTGGAAAACGTCTTTCCCGATTCCGGGTCCGTTTCCACGTCCAAGACGGAGATCTGGGCCAAACGCCGCTCCATTTTGTGGAGTCGCAATGCGGTATCCAGACGCTCGATCTCCTGCTGCTTCTGGAGCAAGTCTTCGGCCATCTGTTCCAGCTGGACACGTTGTTCGGCCAGCTCTTCGTCCTGAACCGCCAGTTGCTGGCGGGTGGTGTCCAAATCCCGGCGGGTTCGAGCCAAAGCCGCTTCGCGGTCGGCGAGTGACTGTTGCACCGACTCCAGTTCGCGATCCGCCCCTCGATAACTCTGATAACCATACCACCCTGCCGTGCCCACACCTCCTACCAAAATGGTAGCCAAAAAGGTGCGGACCAGACTGTTCAGCGTACGGAGGTTTTCCATGATCGGCATTGGCTCAAGACTCCCGGGCGAGGGGACCGTAGTGTATCTTACACATTTTCGCACGGATCCGGGTTCTCGCAAGAGCCGACCTGTCGCAGCCCCTGCTTTTTCGCGGATCGGCAAACTCGCTACGGCTTACCACCAGGCAGCCCGCGCCTCTTCCTCGGGTACATCCCCTACCAATTCGACGTGTCCCAAGCGAGTGGGCAAGATAAAGCGCAGACGGCCGTGCGAGACCTTCTTGTCACGGCGCATGGCGTCCATCAGTCCCTCGATATCCAAGTCCGGCGTCTCGATCGGCAGCCCCAACCCGTGCAGCAGATCGAACTGGCGTTGCGTCAATTCCGGGGGGATGCGGCCTAGTCGTTCTGCCAGTCGTGAAGCGCAGAGCATCCCGATCGCCACCGCTTCGCCGTGCAGGAACTTCCCATAGCCACCCTCCGATTCGATGGCATGGCCGAAGGTGTGCCCGTAATTCAGCACCGCCCGCTGACCGGTGGTTTCCCTTTCGTCCTGCTGGACCACGTCCGCCTTCAACTGGCAGCAACGGGCGATCACCGGCCGCAATACGTGCGCCTGACGGCGATTCAGCTGGTCGACGTGCTGTTCGAGATATTCGAAAAACTCGGCATCCAAAATCACCCCGTATTTGACCACCTCGGCCAATCCCGCTCGGTACTCGCGGTCCGCCAGGGTTTCCAGCACATCGGTGTCGATCAGCACGCCGAGCGGTTGCCAGAAGGCGCCGACCATGTTCTTGGCGCCGGGCAAATTCACACCCACTTTACCACCCACACTGCTGTCGACTTGAGCCAAGACCGTCGTGGGAACCTGGAAGAAAGGCAGCCCTCGGGCGTAGGTGGCGGCGACGAATCCGGCCAGATCGCCGACCACGCCGCCGCCCACGGCTACCACCACCGTGTTACGATCGGCCCCTAAGTCCAATAATTCCCGCCACAATTGATCGGCAATCTCCACGCTCTTGCTGTGCTCCCCCGGATCGACTACCAGCAAATCCACGTCGATTTCGGAATCCGCATGCGCCACGCAATCGGCATATTGGGTTGCGTGAGGGTGTTCCACATTCGCATCGGTGATGACCACGGCATGCGAGCATTTTCCGGGGGCGGCCAGCAATTTTCCGGCATCGGCCAGGTTTCCCGACCCGATTTCGATGCGGTAGCTGCGTTCGGACAGACGGACTTCGATCACAAGCGGTTCGGACACAGATTTTCTCCCCAAGAAGTTTTTTTCGGAACTTTCAAAAATCATAACTTGATTTCTTGACCCGGTGCTCGGCATCGCAGAGAATCTTGGTTATGATAATCAACTGCTGGGAGCTTGCCGTAACCCATTTACCGCTCTCTGCCTTCCTTTTTGTCCATCGCAAGGAGTTGTCGCATGATTCGTCGTTGTTTTGTTTCGGCCATCTTGATCCAGATGGTGTTACTAATGCCGGCATTTGCAGGTCCGGTCCCGGTCATCGGTACCGATGCGGACCAGTATCTGGGTCCCATCGATGTGGTGGCTTCTCCCGATGGGGAAACGCTTTATGTGGTCCAGTACGACGGCCGGCGGGTCGACGCGGTGGATGTGGCCAGTGGGGAGGTGGTACGCAGCGTGGCGTGTTCCTCGCAGCCGACGGGCTTGGTTCTGAGCCCGGACGGTAGCAAGATGTACATCACCTGCAGCGGGGCCCCCGGGGTGGTGTTGGTCGCCGAAACCAGTTCGGGCGACATTTTGGCCGAAATCCAAGTCGGGCATACGCCCACCGGACCCGCGATTTCGCCCGATGGCCAGCGGCTGTATGTCTGCAACCGCTTTGACAATGACGTCTCGGTGATCGATCTGGAGAATGCGGAAGAGGTCCAACGGGTGCCGGCGTTGCGGGAACCGGTGGCCTCGGCCATCACCCCGGATGGCAGCCGGCTGTTCGTGGCCAACTTGCTGCCGATCGACGCTTCCGACTCCTATGACGTGGCGGCCGAGGTGACGGTGATCGAAACCGACAGCCTGGAGACCTCCCAGATTCGGCTGGTCAACGGCAGTGCCAGTGTGTTCGGCATCGACGTTTCCCCTTGCGGCCAATTCGCCTATGCCGCCCACGTCCTGTCGCGGTACCAGATGCCGACCACCCAGCTGGAACGCGGCTGGATGAATACCAACGCCCTGACCATCATGGATGTCGAAAACAAGACCCGCATCAATACGGTCCTTCTGGACGACATCGACTTGGGTGCATCCAACCCCTGGGGGGTGACCACGGCCAGCGACGGGGCGACCATTCTGGTCAGCCACGCCGGGACGCACGAAGTCAGTGCGATCGACGCCGACGGGCTGCACGAGAAACTGGCCAGCATCCCACGGACTCTGGAAGAGGCCAAGGAAGCCGGGCGTTACGACACCGTGGGCACCTATTCGTCGATCACCGTCGACGATGTCCCCAACGACCTGGCCTTCCTGGTCGATCTTCGCCGCCGCATCCCGCTCCGCCGCGGCGGTCACTGGGGTACGGTGAATGATGACGGGCCCCTGATCAATGGACCGCGCGGGCTGGTGGCGATTGGGAATACCTTCTACGTGACCTTGTATTTCAGTGACGCCCTGGCGGCCGTCGATCTCGAGGACCCGGCCCACTACCCGGTCCAACTGATGCCCTTGGGACCGGAGCCCGAGTTGTCGCCGATCCGCATGGGCAACATGGCTTTCCATGATGCCGACCTGTGCTTCCAGAAATGGCAGAGCTGTGCCAGTTGCCATCCCAGCGTCCGCGTCGATGGCCTGAACTGGGACCTCTTGAATGACGGGATCGGCAATCCCAAGAACACCAAGAGCATGCTGCTGGCTCACCAGACTCCGCCGTCGATGAGTCTGGGGGTGCGGGCGGATGCCGAGACGGCGGTACGAGCCGGTTTCCGTCACATCCAGTTCGCCGTGGTCCCCGAAGAAACGGCGGCCGCGGTGGACGAGTTCCTGAAGGCGTTGAAGCCGGAGCCCAGTCCGTACCTGGTGGACGGCGAGTTGAGCGAAGCGGCGCAGCGCGGCAGGGAGATCTTTTTCAACGAAGAAGTCGGTTGTGCCAACTGCCATCCGGCCCCGCTGTACACGGATCTCCAGATGTACAACGTCGGCTACACCGGGGAATTCAGCGCGGGCGCGACGACCTTCGATACGCCCACCCTGATCGAATGCTGGCGGACCGCGCCCTACATGCACGACGGCCATTTCACGACCATGGAACAGCTGCTGATCGAGCATCGGCACGG
>SLEY01000692.1 GCA_007124535.1 Planctomycetaceae bacterium | reverse complement strand
GCGAATCCGTGTATCCAGCGCCGCGGCCATGTGCGTGGTCCAGCCGCCGCCGGACAGTCCGATCATGGTCACCTCCGGCTCCGCCGCCCCGCTCGCCCGGATCCCATGGTTGATGCACGCAATCACCGGTTCCAGGAACGGCCGGAAGCCGGCGCCCTCGTGGAGCGTCGAATCCTTCTGGGGCAGATTCACGATGGCATCGTGGTTCCGTAGCGCAACCGTTTCCCCGTTCGGCAAGACGGCCGTCATATCGTCATTCCAGCCACACTGGGGCATGTGCATCATGACGACGGAATATCCGCGGCGGAGGAACAAATGAATGGCGTCCCAGTAATCCCTTTTCAGGTAATCGCCGCGTCGCGAATGGCCCGCGTGTACGACGGCCAGCCGAGGAGGGTTCGAACGCTTTTCCGGATGCATGAGGTAGGCCAGTGAGCGCATTCCCAGAACGTCCACCTCGAGCCGGTCCACCCGTTTCGCCAGCGAGGGATCGACGCCTTCCAGGTGTGCCTTCAACGCCAGTTCCCCCACATCCTCCGTGACCTGTGGCTGTCGATCCGTCGGAAGCCCCCGGGGCCAAATATACCGGATCAGCGTCGTTCGCCGCGCATGGGCTTGCTCCGCATCCGCAAAACGAATCTGACGCTGCGGGGCATTGTTGGTCGGCAGTTGTGCGAAACCCACCGAAAAACAACCGAGCAGCGCCCAAATGACGCCTGGGGAAAGACTTCGTTTCATCATCGTCATGCCCTCCTATGGGTTGTGCGAAAACAAGGTCGTCGTCTCATTCACGTACTGCCACTCCCGTTCGGTACACCCCCCGTTGATTACCAGCATAGTAGAGATGCCACTTGCCGTCGATCTTCACGGGGCAGGCGTGCTGGACGAATCCCCCGTCCCAGTCCTCGTCATTACCGGTGGCGGTGAAGATGGGGTTGTCCGGGTACTTCTGCCAGGGGCCCTCCGACCGGCGCGCCCGGGCCAATCCGAAGGCCTGGGCGCTTTTCGACGCCCCCTTCGGAAAACCCGAATAGATCATGTACCACCAGTCGCCCACCTTGCGCACCGCGCTTTGACATACGGCCTGGCTTTCCCATGTCCCGTCGGGGCCGGGAACGACCAGGTCGGCCGCCAGTTCCTTGAACCGGACGCCGTCCGGGCTGGAAGCCACGTTGATGGTGTACTGCCGCGGGAACACCGGATGCCGGTAATCGTAGCCGGAATCCAGGAACAGGTAGTAGGCGCCGCCGTCTTCCACCACGCTGCTGGGAAACACGCGCTGGACAGGTGCAGTCAGGTCTTGGCGGCTAAACAGCGGGTTGTCGGGATGCTTCACCCATTGCGCATTGAAAAGGTCGGAGTCGCTGTTGGTGGCGATGCCGATGCGCTCCTCGATCCCCTGCTTTCCCATGTAATACAGGTGTACCACACCGTCGATGACCCATGCGGCCTTGGTCAAGGCGTAGGAGCCCTCCCAGCGATGTTCGGCTGTCAGGATCGGGCGATCGTGGACGTACCGCCAGTCGTAGCCGTCTTCGCTCACCGCCAGCCGGGTGTTGTGGCCGTTGTTGTTGTAGATGAACATCCACCATTTGCCGTGATCGCGGATCACCGAGCCCGGGCCGGGGCAGGCGCCGGGTTCGCGGAGAATCGGGTTGCCGGCATATCGCTTCCAGCGTCCGACGAAGGGCCCCCAGTCGTCGGCCGGGGCGTCGGTGGCGCGCCCGGCCCGGGCTGCGGCTTCCGACACGCCGGCCGCGGCACCGCCCAACAGGACTGCCGCCGCGCAGGAGTCTTCGAGGAACCGGCGTCGAGTCAACGCGCGCGAAACTACCCGGGTCATGATATCGCTCCATTTTTTTCGAGGTTCACGCTCACGCTCCACCGCCTCTTGCTTGCTCTCTTCCCAGGCCGAAGCCCCCGGCGCGTGCACCATCTCCACGCCGCTGGCACCATGGCCGCGGCCTAGCGGACGAACCGCCGGCGCGAAAAACGACTGTGCTTCGTCATCGCTCGTACTCCTTTGTGGGAAACGCCCGCAACGTAGCCGCCGGACGCAGCCACGCTGAAGGACTCGGATACGGGGCGGTTACCGGAGGTCGAAGTTCCGTTCCAGCCCGCCCGACGCGCCGGCGGGGATGGTGGCCGTCAGGCCGCGGGTGGCGGGGCTGCCGTATTCGCCGCCGTCGACCACCCGGTCGCCGGCGGAGCCGAGACGCGAAGTGCTCTGTTTCACGTCGACAACGGCCGTCCGGTTGAAGCGCTCTTGGAGCTTGGGGTGCCGTTCGTCCGTGTCGCCAACTTGCTTCTTCTTTTGAATTAGTCGCCGCGTCAGGCGTTTGACGACGTCGCGATATTCCGGCTCGTGATAGACATTGTGCTGCTCCCGCGGATCGTGTTCCAGGTCGTACAGTTCCCAGTAAGGCGGCGTGGGCTCGTTGCGGGCGCCGCGCGCATCGAGCGGCAGGCCGTAGAAGAAGATCAGCTTATACCGTTCGGTGCGGATGCCGTAGTGGGCCGGCACGTACAGCGCGTTCATGTGCTCCCAGTAGCGGTAGTAGACGGCGTCGCGCCAGTCGTCGGGGGGCTCCCCGCCTTTGATCAGGGGTTTGAGGGTGCGGCCGTCCATGGTGTCGGGCACTTCCGCGCCGGCGATGTCCAGAAGCGTTGGAGCAAAGTCGACGTTGCTGACGAGGCGGTCGTTCGTCGAGCCCGCCTCAATCCATCGGGGATACCGCACCAGAAAAGGCGCCTGCAAGGACTCCTCATACATCCACCGTTTGTCCCAATAGTCGTGTTCGCCGAGCAACATGCCCTGGTCGGACGTATAGATGACGACGGTATCGTTGAGTTCGCCGCTCTCCTGCAAATAGGTGAGTAGCCGGCCGACGTTGTCGTCAATGCCCTTCACACAGCGCAAATACCTCTTGAGGTACTGTTGATACGCTGCCCGCTGGTAGGCTTCAGCGCATAGGTGCGGGTCCACGTTCAGCCCCTGGCCCACATCGCGATGGGGGCTTCGCCTGCCAATGGAAGCGCCGAATTGGTCCATCCCCGGCGGGCCGTGACCTTCGCGTCGCCAAAGACTCTTGGGTTCCGCAATGTCGATATCCGCGTAGAGGTCGCCGTACCGTTTGGCGTGCTGGAACCAGTCGTGCGGCGCCTTGAAATGATGCATCAGAAAGAAGGGCTTGTCGCGGTCACGCGTTTTCAGCCAATCGAGCGACAGATTGGTGATGATATCGGAAGAGTGCCCCGTAAACCGTTGCCTTCCACGCCCTTTGACGCGCAGCGTTGGATTGTGATAGCGGCCCTGGCCGGGCAGGACCGCGTAGTGGTCGTAGTCGGGCGTTGCCTTGAGGTGCCACTTGCCAATCATCGCCGTCTCATATCCGGCGTTTGCCATCAAGCGTGCCAAGGTTTGCCGATCCGGCGGCAGGCCGTCATGGTGGTTGGTGCGCCAGCCGTGGTTGTGGCTGTACTGGCCTGTCATGATCGTTGCCCGGCTCGGGACACAAATCGAGTTTTCCACAAAGACCCGATCGAAGCGCATGCCCTGCTTAGCAAGTTGGTCGAGTGTGGGGGTGGGGTTCAATTCGGCAAGGCGTCCGCCATAGATGCCGGTGGCATGCGCGGCGTGGTCGTCCGACATGATGAACAGAATGCTGGGCCGATCTTCACCATCGTGGTCACTTGACTCGGCAGATTGGCTCCCGAGCACACCCACCATCAGCAAACTCAGGAATAAGAAACGGCTTGCCCGTGCGGCACAGGTACGCGAGTTGGTCGCAGAGCCGGTCCTCTCGGTTGTGACGTCCCTCATCGTTCTTTCCTTTCACGCGTGCGTGTGTAGGCGGGGTAAGGTTTGCGGTTGGGTTCCCGATTCTTTCCGTCGCCGACGGGTCAAGGAGGCCGTTGCGTCTGCCAATCGCTCACTCCGCGCCTCTGTCAAGATCTGACCCTATTCCTGCTACATTCCTGCTACGATGATCACATCCTCCCCGCGCCGCTCGGGCGTTACGGTCCACGAAACGAGCTGGCCGTCGCGCACGCGGCCCTCGACGACCGTTTGCCGCGGGGCGTGCAACTTGAAGTCAACGTCCCAGTCGTCCGGCCAGGCGGGCAGCAGGCGAAGCTTCTCGCCATCGGCGGGATCGTGGCGCAGCTTGTCACCCCTCGTCTTGCCGTGCAGCGAGGCCGGCGCCGGCGGGTGCGTCTGCAGCAGCATCTCTTGCAGGCCCACCATGCCGCTGCCGCCCCAGTTCATGTCGGGCACCCAGTCGACCGTTTCCGGCCAGAAGGTTGGAAAACGGTACGGTCCGTCGCCCAGCTTCGCAACCGCCTTCTCGCGCGCTTTCGCCGCATTACCCAGGCGGCCGTAATGGATGAAGCCCTGCGTCCAGGCATCCACACGCTCCCGATTCCGTTTCGAAACGCCGTGCAGGAACGTGTTTTGCATGAGTTCCAGGTCGGGCAGGCCCAGCCCGTACGCCTCGAACGGCCAGAGACCGTACATCTCGGGCATGACCCAATTGCGGTGGCCGAAGTTTTCCGCTGGTCGGAGGATGCGGCGCCCCCCGGACTCGGCCACCGGCAGCTCGGGCAGCCGGCCGAGGATCGCGCGCCAGCGCGGTTTCCGCTGAGGCCGCGAAACCTCGTCGGGAAGCTCCAGCAGCCGGGTGAGGATCTGGTGCAGCCCGACGATCGGCAAGCTCGGATTGCGAGCATTCGGATGATGTTCAAGGGTGTTCGCCGGATAAATGACCAGTTTGCCGTTCTCGTCGAGTTCCTCGCCGGTGCGCTGCTTGTTGCGGAACCGGTAATGCTCATCGTGGAACAGGACCGCCCGCTCGATGAAGGGCATGAAATGGGCGATGTCCTCCCCGGTGAAATGGTGGTATTCCAGCATCATCCATGCCCAGTCGAGCTGCGAATCAAAAAGGTTGCCGGCCGCCGGATTGACCTCCACGCCGGGCTCCAGGCTCGCCGGCCTGCGGCGAGCGGGAGGGTGGTCAGCCAATTGCCGCCCGTACGTACCCTCGGTGTCCAGGTTTTCCGGCCTGCTGCGCAGATCGCTCTCGGCCAGATGCCCGTACATGGCGGCCCCCGGCAGGCCGGTGATGGACGGCTGTTCGGCGAACGCGCACCCCTCGTGATCCCAGTAGTACCGCACCCGCACGGTGGCGTTGATCAGGTTGTCGTCCAAGTAGAAGGAGAAACCCGGCGGCATCAGGTCGAAGTCGCCGCTCTTGAGCATCGGCCAGTAGATCATCCGCTGGTTCTGCTGGGTCAACCCCGCACCCCACTGCCGATGATCGGGGCTGTAGCCGGAACCTTCGATCCGATGGCGCCTCTGTTTGCTATGGAGCGGGTCGAAGGTGAACAGGCCGCCGTTGATCGGCGTAGCTGCCTGCCCGGTGC
>SLEY01000109.1 GCA_007124535.1 Planctomycetaceae bacterium | reverse complement strand
TGGTCCATCGGCGGCTGGTCCATCGGCGGCTGGTCCATCGGCGGCTGGTCCATCGGCGGCTGGTCCATCGGCGGTTGGTCCATCGGCGGCTGATCCAGCGGCGGCTGGTCCATCGGCGGTTGGTCCAGCCCTTCACCGGTCGGTTGATCCGGCATGGTGGGCGGATCCTCGAACGTCTCTCCACCGTTGCATCCCCAAACAAACAAGATAGCGCCGAGCAGGAGCCAACCTGCGGCAGGACTTCTCATGACTTCCTCCTTTACCAGGGTGATTTGTCCGAACACGCCGGCATGATGCCGAAATGTCATCGATTGAACTGCATCCGCGCGGTGAGGGACGCGAGCGGTTGTCTGGAACGATACGAGCATGCAACTTCCAGACCAATCCGGGAGCTTGTAGGGATTTTCAGGAAAAACGGAGTTGTCCGCCCTGCGAGCGGAAGCACGACTGGCACGAGAATCGCAAAGAAAACGGTGCTTACGGTGCCGCGGAACCTCGGGGCAAGCTTCTAGGCGAGACGATCCGGCTGGGTTAGACTGCGGGGGGAGACGTGCAAATCGACGTATCTCAGGTTCGTGGAATGGAGGGTTTTCGTACTGTGCTGACTGGAATTCAGCCAGAACACTCGTTCGAACGGAGGGTCTCACGCCGCTTGTTCATGCGGATGACGTTGCCAATTGTGGGCGTGGGGGTGCTGTTATTGGCCAGCGGCGTTTACGGGGCGTGGCGCGTGCATCGCTTACAACAGCGCGGCACGGAGATTCTGGGGGGGAACATTGCGGGGATTCGCAAAGCGGAGGAGTTGCAATCGGCTGCGCGGGAATTCCGCTACCGGCTGAAACGGTTCCTCAGTACGGGTGATGACCGCCATTTGGAACGGATCACCGCTGCCCTGCCCGAATTTCGCGGGATGTTGGGTGACGTGCAACGTTTGGAGGAGACCACGCGTGGCAGCCAGTTGGTCCACAGCGTTGCGCGGGGTGTCGAGTATTTCATTGAGCAATTCGAGCGCTTGCGCGGCGAAGCGACGGGCGAACGTCGGCAGGAGCGTGCCGGGATGCTGGCCGATCAGATCTTGAACCAGGAGATCCTGGTGTTCCTGGAACAATACGTGGACTTGAATGACAAGCAAGTGGCGCGGGTGCAGCGGCGGAACGAAGCCACGGCCAGCCGCTTGATGCTGAGTTTGTTGCTACTGGGCACGTGTGGGGGTGTGGCCGGTTTGCTTTTGGGCTACGGGATTGCCCGGCGTGTCAGCCGGACGATTGTCGAGTTGTCTTTTCCATTGCGCGATGTGGCGGGCAAGTTGAACGAGGCGGTGGGTCCGGTGGCGGTGGCGGCGGATCCGGGCTTCAAGGAATTGGAAGCGGTTCTGCAGATTGTCTCCCGACGGGTCACGACGGTGGTCGAGCGGATGCAGGAGAGCGAGCGGGAGGCGTTGCGTGCCGAGCAACTGGCGGCGGTGGGCCAATTGGCGGCCGGCTTGGCCCATGAGATCCGCAATCCGCTGACGTCGATGAAGGCGATCGTCCAATTGGCCGAAACGCCGCGGGATCTATCGTTGCGTGATCTGGAGATTCTCGAGGAGGAGATCCATCGTTTGGAGCAAGCGGTGCAGACGTTCTGCGACTTCGCCCGCCCGCCTCAGGTGGAGAAGCGTGAGGTCGGCTTGGGCGATTTGCTGGCCCAGCCGGTGGCCTTGTTCTCCCGGCGGGCTCGGCAGCAGGGCGTGGTCTTCGAGTACTGGCCGCCCGACGACGAATTGCTTCTGGTGGCCGACACGAATCAAGTCCGCCAGGTGGTGTTGAACCTGCTGTTGAACGCGTTGGAAACCACCGGGCGCGGGGGGCGCATCCAATTGCAGGCCACGGCCATCCGCGGTCAGGCCGCCAACGGCCAAGTGCTTATCCGCGTCACCGATACGGGAGCGGGCTTGCCGCAGCACTTGGGCGACCGGATCTTCGAGCCCTTCGTCAGCACGAAGGAAACCGGAATCGGGCTGGGACTGTCGATCTGCCGGAGGATCATCGAGGATCATGCGGGAGACATCGTGGCAGAGAACCGGCCTCAGGGCGGAGCGGCGTTCTGCATCCGCTTGCCCCGCGAACAGCAGGGAACCTCGTGCCAGGAGGGCTGCGGATGACGAATCGCTTGTTGATCGTGGACGATGAACCGAATGTCTTGTATTCCTTTGCCAAGGCCCTGCGGGGGGTTGGCCGCGAGATCTTCACGGCGGAAACCGCGTCCGACGGCATCCGCCTGGTCCAGCGCGAGCATCCGGATGTGGTGATTCTGGATGTCCGCCTGCCCGACATGTCGGGGTTGGCCGCGTTTGACCGTATTCGCGAGATCGATCCGCGGTTGCCCGTGATTGTGGTCACCGCCTACTCGACGTCCGAAACGGCCATCGACGCCATGAAACGGGGGGCTTTGGAGTATTTGTTGAAACCGGTCGATGTGGCTCAACTGCGCAGCGTGGTGGCCAAAGCGATGGAGTTGAGCCGCCTGCGCCATGTGCCGGCGATCTTCGGCGAACCCGGCGACGAAGTGGTGGGGGATCGGATCGTCGGGCGCTCGTCGGCCATGCAGGAGATCTACAAGACGGTGGGCCGAGTGGCCGCAGAGGACGTGACCGTGCTGATCTTGGGGGAGAGCGGGACGGGCAAGGAATTGATTGCCCGAGCGATCTACCAACACAGCCGCCGCAGCGAGAAACCGTTCTTGGCCATCAACTGCGCGGCGCTGCCGGAGCCGTTACTGGAAAGCGAGTTGTTCGGGCACGAGCGGGGAGCGTTTACGGGCGCCGAGCGTCGGCGGATCGGTAAATTCGAACAGGCCCACGGTGGCACGATCCTGCTGGACGAACTGGGCGACATGAGCACGGCCACGCAGGCCAAGGTGCTGCGCGTGCTGCAGGATGGACGTTTCGAACGGCTGGGCGGCAATGAGACGATCCAGACCGACGTCCGGGTCCTGGCCGCCACCAACCAGGATCTGGAGGCCAAAATTGCCGTGCGGGAATTCCGACACGACTTGCTGTATCGGCTGAATGGCTTCACCATTCGCGTGCCCCCCTTGCGGGACCGCGTCGATGACTTGCCGGCCCTGGTCGATCATCTCTTGAAACTCTCGAATCAGGAGGTCAGCAAATCGGCCACCTCGCTGACGCCGGAAACGATGGAGGTGCTGCGCGCCTACGACTGGCCGGGCAATGTGCGGGAGCTGCAAAGCGTGATCAAGTTTGCGGTCGTGCATGCGGTGGGCGAGGTGATCACGCCGGACTGCTTGCCGGAAACTTGCCGTCCGGGGAGCACGCCATCGGGCAATGGGCGCCCGGACCCCGCGCAGGATCTGGCAGGCGTGACCGCCTATGTGCGGCAGCTGTTGGAGAATGACGAAACCGAAATCTACCGGCGGCTGCAGGCCGAAGTCGATCGCCTGGCGCTCGCCGAAGCCCTGCGTTATATGCGCGGCAATCAGGTCCACACCAGCGAGCGGCTGGGGATCGCCCGTTCGACCCTCCGCAGCAAGTTGGCCCAGCTGGACCTGCACAGCGAGGATTTCTGAACCCGGTTGTCTTCCCACCGGAACCGGCTCAGAATGAAGGTTCCCTTTTTTTTGAGGAGCGATAGAAATGGACCGCAAATTCAATCGGCGCATGTTTCTCAAGCAAACCGGCATGGCAACCGCGGGATGGTGGATCCTGGGCGACTGCCGGTCGTTGGCCTCGTACCAGGCCAACCAGAAGCTGAACCTGGCCGTGGTCGGTGTGGGCCGCCGCGGCAACTCGCTGGCCAGGATGGTCGGTCGCGTCGGCCAAAACCTGATTGCCGTGGCGGACGTGGATCGGCGGCGTGCGGAACCGTTGCAGGAGCAGGTACCGGGCGTCCCTTTCTATCAGGACTTTCGCCGCCTGCTGGATGAGCATGATGCGGAGTTGGACGGCGTGATTGCGGCCCTGCCGGCTCACAACCACGCCGCGGTCGGCGCGGCGGCGATGCGGCGGGGAAAGCACGTGTTTTTGGAAAAGCCACTCTCCCAGAACGTGGGCGAAGCCCGGGCCCTGCGCGAACTGGCGCGGGAAACCGGCCTGGCGACCCAGATGGGCAATCAGGGCATGGCCACGGATTCCTTCCGCCGCACGGTCGAATTGGTCCGGCAGGGCGCCTTGGGCGACGTGCGTGAGGCCCACATCTGGTTTGTCTTCGGCGGGCCGGGGCCCCGCGAGCGGCCGACGGGAGAGCAGCCCGTGCCCGACTACCTGGATTGGGATACCTGGCTGGGGCCCTTGGCCGAGCGGCCCTACCATTCGGCCTGGATGTCCGGGGCGTGGCGCGAGGTCGGTTCCGGCGTGCTCGGCGGCTGTGGCTCCCACGCGATCAATCTGGCCTTCAAGTCCCTGCGATTCGGCGATTTGTGGCACGACGGCAACGGGGCCGCGGCTCCGATCCGGTTACAGGCCGAGCCGTCGGAGTTTTCCGAGCACACCTTCCCCCGCTGGCAGATCATCCGTTACGACATCCCGGCCCGCGGCGATTTGCCGCCCGTCCGCTTGAACTGGTACAACGCCAGCCAAGCCGAACTCCGCCGGCAGGGCATTTGGGACAAGCTGGAAGAGATCGCCGGCCGCTCGCTGGTGTGGGAGCAGAGTTGGACACCCGAATCCGGGACGCTGTTGGTCGGCAGCCGCGGCGTCGTGCATACCAACGCCCACAATTCGATTTGCGAATGGCTTCCCGCCAGCGATTTTCCCGATCCCTTGGGGCCGCCCCAAGAACTGCCCCGCGTGCCGGGCCACGAGCGGGATTGGATGGCCGCCTGCCGCGACCCCGACCACCAGCCGATCTCCAACTTCGACCACTCCGGCCCCGCCATGGAGTTGCTGCTGCTGGGCAATGTCGCCACGTTGTTCGACCAACCGCTGGAATACGATCCGCTCGCCTGCCGGATCATGAATTTGCCAGCGGCCGACCCCCTGCTGCGCCCGCCCCGCCGGGAAGGCTGGGAAATGTAATCCCCACCTCACACGGACGGCGGCCGACCAGGCGCCGCCGCGAAAAAACGCCAAAATTTTCCACGCTTGCCGAAACCGCCGCACTGCTCGGCGCGGGTCTCTGACCCCGCCGAAACTAAGGCAGAAAGATTGATGGCAGAAATAGGGACGTTCGGAACGGTCGGCCTTTCGATCCGACCCAGCCCGGCAGCCATTCCATCCACCCCGACCGCCGCACCCGCTACCAGGGTTCATTCGACCGGATCGGACGCAAAGCCGCCGAGCCGGCAATAGGCGCCGGGCGCATGGGGACCGCATCGCGGTGGCGGAATCCGACGAGCCCCGATTCCCGGGACCTGCCGACCTGCACCCGGACGCCCACTTCGCCCGTTCGTTCCGGATCGACGATGGCGACCAGCCCTGCACGGTGCGG
>SLEY01000556.1 GCA_007124535.1 Planctomycetaceae bacterium | reverse complement strand
CTGGCATGCGTCATTTTGCCATTGCCGAAGGCGAGACGATCGTCCAGCTTACCACCGTCGGGCCGTGGGAGATCCATTATGTGAACCCCGGCGACGACCCGCGACGGAAAGATTAACAGCCGATGTCAAAAGGTGATGTCATGAGAACAGATCGCACTTCAGCTACGGACAGGGCCCCTGTCTGTGGCATGGACAACAGAAGGAGCACTCGGTGAGCACCGCGACGGTTTTCCGTTCAACGACCGACGTCCTCGGAGACGAAGCCCGGCAGCTTCTGGAGCACCAGTGCCGGACGATTCCACCGGAGCGTCTCCACTTGCCCGGTTCCGACTTTATCGACCGTGTCTTCGCTGCCTCGGACCGGAACAACCGCGTCCTGGCGAACTTGCAGCAGCTCTACGGCCACGGGCGGCTTGGCGGGAGCGGCTACATGTCGATCTTACCGGTGGACCAGGGTGTGGAGCATTCGGCCGGGGCGTCGTTCGCGCCCAATCCTGACTATTTCGATCCCGAGAACATCATCCGTCTGGCCGTCGACGGCGGGTGCAACGCCGTGGCATCGACGCTGGGGGTAACCGGCCTCACGGCTCGCAAGTATGCCCACAAGATCCCCTTCATCGTCAAGATCAACCACAACGAGCTTCTCACCTATCCGAACAAGTACGATCAGCGGCTTTTCGGAAGCGTCGAACAGGCGTGGAATTTGGGGGCCGCGGCGGTCCGCGCGACGATCTACTTTGGCTCGCCCGAGTCCGGTCGTCAGATCGAGCAAGTTGCGGCCGCCTTCGCCCGAGCCCATGAACTGGGCATGGCTACGATCCTCTGGTGTTACCTGCGCAATGGGGCGTTCCAGCACGAAGGGGTCGATTACCATACGGCCGCCGACCTGACCGGGCAGGCCAACCACCTGGGCGTGACCATCGAAGCGGACTTGATCAAGCAGAAGCTGCCTACCAACAACGGCGGGTTTCGCGTCCTCGGCTTCGGCAAACACCGGCCGGAAATGTACGACCAGCTCGCGTCCGACCACCCCATCGACCGGACCCGCTATCAGGTGGCCCACTGCTACATGGGCCGGATCGGACTGATCAACTCCGGCGGGGCTGCCGGAAAGGATGACTTCCGCAACGCCGTTCGGACCGCCGTGATTAACAAGCGGGCGGGCGGCACGGGGCTGATTTCCGGCCGCAAGGCGTTTCAGCGTCCCATACAAGAGGGGATCGAGTTGCTCCACGCCATCCAGGAGGTCTACCTCGATCCATCCATTACGATTGCCTGAGCAAGAGGTCACGGGGTCCGGCTTGCCCTTGAAGCGGGCCATTGATGATTTCTCGCCAAGAGACAAACGGCCCCGCAGCACCGTAGTGACGTCAGCGCCGTGGTGACGGCCATCGATTCATTCACAAGCGGGGTCGCAACGCGAGGCGTCGCCCCAACCGGCGCTTGCCCGGATGCCTTGGGTTGTTTAGGCTGAAGCAGGGAGTTTTCCGTTCATTCTGATTTCCGGAAAGGGTGACGAAGGTCAATGATGTCCAAATGGGCGGGTTATGCGTGGCTGGGGGTCCTGCTGGCGATCACTGGCCGGGCGCAGTTCGGCTGGGGCGACGTGCCGATCGGGGTGTTGGAACAACAGGCCATGCAGGCGGCGGTGGCGGAGGTGGCGCCTTCGGTCGTGCGGATCGAAACCTTCGGGGGCCGCGAAAGGGTGGACCGGATGCTGGTCGGTACCGGACCAACGACCGGATTGGTGGTTTGCGAAGAGGGCTATGTGCTGTCCAGTGCCATCAATTTCGTCCAGCAACCGGCTTCGATCCTGGTTGTCTTTCCCGATGGCCAGCGGGCGGCGGCCGAGATTGTGGGGCGAGATCGGGCGCGGATGCTGGTGCTGTTGAAGGTCCAGTTGAGCCCGGAGCAGCGTTTGGTTGTGCCGCCGGTGGTGGACCGTAGCCAGATGCAGGTCGGCCAGTGGACGATTGCGGTGGGGCGGACGTTCGAATTGGACGAGCCGAATGTCTCGGTGGGGGTGTTAAGCGCCCGGGACCGGATTTGGGGGAAAGCGATTCAGACGGATGCGAAGATCTCGCCCAATAATTATGGGGGACCGCTGATCGACATCCGCGGCCGCGTGCTGGGCGTGCTGGTGCCCTTGTCACCCCAAGGGCAGGACGAGATGGCGGGCGCCGAATGGTACGACTCGGGAATCGGTTTTGCCGTACCCCTGGCCGACATCCTCCCGCATCTGGACCAGTTGAAGCGGGGTGAACCGCTTCAGCCGGGGATTCTGGGTGTCCACCTGAAGGGTCGGGACATTTACGCGTTGCCAGCGGAGATTGCGGCGGTTCAGCCGAAATCGCCGGCGGCCGCGGCGGGCCTGCAGCCGGGCGATGTGATCGTCGAAGCCGACGGCGAGGAGATCGTGCGCCAGTCTCAATTGCGCCATGTGCTGGGCCGCCGTTATGCGGGCGATGCACTGGACGTGGTCATCCAGCGTGAGGGTCAGCGTCTGGAACGTACGGTGCCGTTGGTGGATCGGTTGGAGCCGTATGAGCATCCGTTTCTCGGCATCTTGCCGGAACGTCTGCCCGGCGCCCCGCTGATCGTGCGCTATGTCTATCCCGGCAGCCCGGCGGCCGAGGCGGGGATCGAAGCGGGGGATCGACTGCGGGAGCTGGCCGATCAGCCGGTCGAGGACATCGGGGCGGCGCTGGAGGTGCTGGCCAATCACGAGGCGGGTCAGGAGCTGACGGTTCGCATCGGGCGGGCGGACCGGACAGAGGACATGGTGCTGGAACTGGCGACTTTGCCCCGCGAGATTCCCGAACCGTTGCCTCCGGCCCGCGATTCTGCGGGAGCCGCAGCCGAGGCGCCGTCGGGTGTGATCGATCTGAGGATACCGGAAGAGCCCAACGCATGCGTGGCGTTCGTACCGGAAACCTACCACCCGGACGTGCCGCATGGGGTCGTGGTGTGGTTGACCGAACCGGGGAAATTCGCCGGTGAGCCGCTGTTCGAGTTGTGGCAGCCGTTGTGCGAGCGGCACGATCTGATCGTGCTGGCCCCACAACCGCGTGACCCGCAGCGCTGGCAGCCCGACGAAGTCGATTTTATTGGCAAAGCTCTGGATGACCTGAGCCAGCGTTACCGGGTGGACCCGCGACGGATCGTGGCCAGTGGCTGGCAGGCCGGCGGCGGGATGGCTTGGTTGACCGCGCTGGCCCATCGCGATCGGGTGCGAGCCGTCGCGCCGATCGACGCGGCGTTGCCGTTGCGAGTTCGCATGCCGCCCAATGATCCGCTGCAGCGTTTGGCGGTGCACATCGCCTTTGCTCGCAACTCGATGCTGGCCGACCGCCTGCGCCAGGAAGCCGAACGTCTGGGTGAAATGAAATATCCGGTCCTCGTACGCGAGTTGGATGAGGACCAGTGGCAACTGAACGCGGAGCAAACGGCCGAGTTGGCACGTTGGATCGACTCGCTGGACCGCCT
Source organism: Planctomycetaceae bacterium (assembly GCA_007124535.1). GTDB lineage: Bacteria > Planctomycetota > Planctomycetia > Pirellulales > Pirellulaceae > SLMF01. Next base: position 1,943 of record SLEY01000556.1, on the reverse strand, counting down.
GTAGCCTCGGCGGCGGTGTTCGTGGTGCAAGGCACCTGGTGGCGTCGGCAGTGGAAACGCATTTCCGGTGGGAAGGAGTAGCGTGATGGGTTGGTTGGACCGTGTGTTCGGGTGGCTGAGGGTGGGGGGCGCGACCGTGGTATTGACGCTTTGCTCGGGCGACGCGGTCGTTGCGGGCGAGGTGATCCATTTGCCGGCCAAGGAGACGCTGACGGCGGTCGAGATGGATCACGGGGACGAGTTCCACGTCGCGTTGCACGACGGGCGGGTGGTACGGCTGGTGCTGGAGGACACGTCCGCGACGATCATCGAGCGGGTGGAGCCGGGCGGGGTGATCTACCAGTTTTCGCTGCACTTACGGGTGGACGGTCAGCCGATGACCTTGCGCCGTTTTGTGGGTTCGCAGGAGAGTTTTTACGAGCCCTATGTGGTCAGTGGGCTGCGGATCTGGCCGGATACCGCCTTGGCGGTGTTCGATCTGATCCCGATCCGCTATCCGCGCTTGGGGAATTTGCAGTGTTTGCCGCGCAAGGCGGCGCGGCTGGCGTTGCAGGACGCCACCCGGCGGATCGGTCCCGACCCGCTGCATCCGTGGCTGGATGAACCGGAGAACACCTTGGATATCGGCCGCTGCTACAACGGCGACGATTGTTATCTGGGGGCCTATTTGGGCCGGGCGCTGCATGTGGGGTTGGACATCAACCATCCCGCCGGCAGCCTGCTGCTGGCTCCGTTGGATTTCGACACCCACGCGTACTTCAACAGTCTGGAGATGGGGCATAACAACAATCGCTGGCGGGGCATTCGCCGCTGGGAGAATGGCGATGTCTGGGCGCTTCAGTCGCACCATTTGATCCGTTTGCTGGTCCCCTCCCAGCAGCCTTTGGCTGCGGGCACGCAATACGCGACCACGGCGGGGGTTCACGTCGGCAGCCACGAGCACACCCATTTTGAATTCAAGATCGGCCGCAAGCACCCCGAATCGCCGTTGCCGGCGGATGCGGATCCGGCGTCCATCGCCCATCCGATCGATTTTGACGATCAATCCGAGGCGGCTCAAGCAGCGCCCGAGGTACTGCATTTGGACCCGTGGATTGTGTTTTGGCAGATTTTCGAGGATCGTCGCCGGCAGCTGGGCGAAGTGCGTGCGGCGATGCGGCCGCTGGCGCCGGCCGTCTGTGGGGAACCGGTGCGGTTTTCTGCCGAAGGCTCCCAGCCGGGCGGGGATCGCAACGAACTGACCTATCACTGGACCTTCGGCGATGGGGGGATGGGGCACGGCGAAGCTCCGCAGCATGTGTTCGCAAGTCCGGGCGTCTATCCGGTCACGCTGGTGGTGGATGACGGGCTCCAGCGGGCCAGCCACACCCAGCATGTGGTGGTGAATGGCTCGCCGAAGGACGAGCCCGTGCTGGTGTTGTCCCGTCTGGAGTCACCGGCTTTTCGTCCCCGGCCGGTCCACGCCGCCGACACCTACGGAGCCGCGGTCGAGCGGCTTCCGCACACGCTGGAGTTTGTCGCTCGAGCCTCGCGGCCCGTACCGGCGAGCCAAACCGTGCGCTTGCAGAACCCGGGCGGTGGTCGCCTGAACCAAGCGGTGTTGCGACCGGCGAACGGCAGCGCCGACTGGCTCCGGGTGGAGGCCACGGGTCAAGGCAACTCGCAGGAGCTGGCCGTCGCGGTCGATGCTGCCGGTTTGGCCCCGGGGGCTTACACGGCGCGGGTGACGGTCGCCTGTGCGGGAGCCGTGAATTCACCGCAGACGTTCGGGGTGCGGTTGGAAGTGCGGGGCGAGCGGCCGGCGGAGTCCGTGATCGTCGACGACCGCGATCCGGGCTTTTTCGCCACGCCGTACTTCTGGGTCGGGCACCGTTTTTCGCGCGTGCCGCGGAACCGCCGGGGTCATGGCGGATTTTACTTGACCAATGGCGGTCAGGCGGTGG
>SLEY01000611.1 GCA_007124535.1 Planctomycetaceae bacterium | reverse complement strand
CGACACGGCCAGCACGTCGCCCAGCCGATTCCCGCTCGAGCCAGAGCCGGCAGCAACCACCGTCGTAGAACGACCGTTCCCTGTCCCTGCTGGGCCACGGCCTTCTGATCTCGCAGCAGCAGCTCGATCGGCGTCCCGTCTAAGCCAGCTGGCGCTAGGGCTTCCTCCGCGGACCCATGGACACCCCGGTGGCCGGCCACGGACCGCTTCGAACCTCCAGCACCGCACACCGCTGCCATCCCCACCTCACGCGGACCGCGGCCGACCATCCGCGGCCGCGAAAAAATCCAAAATCTTGCACGCTTGCCGAAAGCTCTCAATCGTGAACTCCAGCGCGGACACGATGAATCCAAAGCTGACGCAAAACGAAAGCGGCGTCAAGCCACCGCACTCCAAAACGGTTCGAACCCCCTGCCAGGAGTAAGGGTCGATGCAGAACAGAAACGGGATCAAGGACATTGGCCTTGACAAGCACAAATTGAACACCCCAGGACGGGGGTCATTTCAGAACGCAAAATTCGGCAAAAGACCCCCGCCCCCTTTTCCTCGGCGCAGCGTTACACGGAAAAGCTTCCTTGGAAGGTCTCCTTCCTCGAATTCATCAACGCTGACCAGTTCATAGCCCTTCGCCAATCGCTCAACTTTTCGCATGCTGAAGAAATGGACAATGAAACCGCCGACTTCGTACATGTCCTCACTCAGGTGAGTGCCCGTGCCATAATGGGGGTCATTCGTGTGACGGACCGTATAGATATGAAGCCCATTCCGGCGGAGCACGCGACAAACTTCACGAGACAAGAATTCGAGTTCCGAGGTTGTCAACGCCATACAAAACAGCATGTGCGAGTAGCACGCATCGAATGTCTCGTCGGGGAAAGCGAGTGGCTCCCTGACATCGTGCCGTCGGGCGGTAACGCGATCCGATAAGCCTGCCTGACGGGCCTTCTCGAGGATGGTATTCACACCAGGCTCGGAATAATCGAGGACATCCACTTGAAACCCATTCCGGGCGAAGAACAGAGTATCCCTGCCTTGGCCCCCGCCTAATTCGAGAATTTTCTTCTTTCCTTCCTTCTTGAACGACTGGGCGGCGACCCGCGCTGGCTCGCTGGGTTCCGTACCGAACATGTCCGTTGTCTCAGAAAATGTAATCTCCCAGTGCTGCTGTTGTGCATTCAGTGTTTCCGTCATGGTCGTCTCGTTACGTTAAGAGTCGCGGTCTTTCTTTATCTGCTCGGATCCCTCCCCCGGCACTGCACCTTGCCGTTTTCCATGGCGAGGAACAGGCGCCCGTTGGCGACGATCATCCCGTCGAAGACGGGCGGAGAGTCGAGGTCGATCTGTTGTTTCAATTCGCCATCCGCTTTGGAAAGGGCCATCAGGAGTCCGCCGTGAAGGCCGGCCAGCGCCTCGGCCTGCTCTTCCATCTTCTGGCGCGTTGGGGCGTCCTCGAACCGGATTCCCGGCCGGGTTTCATCCAGGAGGTCCGGCGGGCCGGCGGCAAACAGGGTCTCGCCGGCCAGGACCAGGCCCCTGGCCAGCAGACCCGGGGCGTTCTTGCTCCAAATCAGCGCCTGCTCCCAGTTTCCGGCTTTCGCCCTCGCAAACAGACAGTATTCCAGGGGGGTGGTCCAGTTGAAGTACCGCTGCTGGCGGCCGAAACCATAAACGTTCGTCTCGTCGCAAACCAGGATGCGACCGGCCGGCCTGGTGGCGCCGGTCCGATAATAACTGTGCCGGTGGCCGTAGGTGTCGTTGAACACCCAGTAGGAGCGGTGCATCCAGGAGTCGTCCAGGAAACCGTAGGAGGAAAAGAGGTGCGGGTGGGCCTCGCGCGCAAGCCGGTTCCCTTCGGTACGCCCACGGAGTCCGTAGCGGAACATCGGTTGCTCCGGCAGCAGTTTCTTCCGGATCGTATCGCCTTCCAGCCGGATCACCCCGGCTCGCATAAAGATGCGGTCCTCGGAAGCCGACAGCACATCGGGCAGTCCCACCAGCCGCTTCTCTTCGGCGCCGGTCAACACCCTGCCGTCCGGCGCCTTGCCGTCGAAGGTGGCGTGGGAGAGCACTTCGCCCGTTTCGGGCTTCAAACGGAATATGTGCAAGCCGCCGTCGAGAAACTCCGATCGCCCGGCGACGAACCAGGCCTCGCCGTCGCGAATCAGAATGCTCCCGTGGACCGGCCACACCGACTCGATCTGTTCCTGCGCCATCAGGCGGCGGTCTTCCGCCACGGGGCGGAAGCGCCAGACGAGCGCGCCGTCGGAAGCGCGCAGGCAATAGACGCAACCGTCCCGGCTGCCGAACAGGACCATCCCGTTGTCGATGGTCGGCGGCGAGTCGATGCGGCCTTCCGCGGTGAAGTACCACAGTTCCCGGCCCGTGTCTTCCTCGAGAACATGCAACCGGTGCTGATCGACGGCGGCCACGTAGACCCTGCCCCCGGCCACCACCGGGGCGCTGGGCTTGCCGCCGATGTCTGCCTCCCACACCGTCTCCAGCGACGCCGGCGCGGGGCAGGACGCCACACCGCAACGGGCCGCGTCGTGGCGATAGGTCGGCCAGTCGCCCGGCTTGTCCCTCGCCGGCGCTTCGACCCGGCCGAACGCCGGACCCTCGGTCAGTTCATGGCGCCTCGCGTCCACCGGCGACCGGCGCGACGCCGGGGCGGCGAGCGCGTTGAAGCCGCACAGCTTCGTGTCCGCCGAGCAAGCGCAGGCGTGCATCGGGGTGTAGAGCAGGCCGTTGGCCGGCAGGATGCCATAGATGCACCCGCCCCGAACCCAGTGGTGGATCTTCCAATCCCAGTTCTCCAAATCGACGAACTCGACGCCCTCCTTCGAAGTCAGCAGGTACTTGACGGTCGCCTTGGACGGGTGGCAACGATGGTGGATGAACCACACCGGATCCTCCACGTCCGGCTTCTCATGATGGACCAGTTCGCCCGTCAGCAGGTCCACGCCGGCCACCTTGTTCTCTTCGGGCACTCTGTCGGTCAGCCAGGTGGTGAACGGCGCCAGCACCGTGCCGTTGGCAACCAGGAGATCTTCCGGCGATTGATACCCGGACGGATAATGGGCGGCTTCCCAAAGGATTCGGCCGTCCTGCGCGCAAAACGCCACCATCTTGTCCGTCCTGGCCTTCATGTGCTCTTGGTAACGCTGCCCGCCGGCAAAAACGACGACTCCCTGATCGACCACCAGGGACGGCATGAATCCCGTGGGGATCCCTTCCGCGATATCGATGGCGGCGACCGGCTTCGAGGTCCACTGCTCCTGGCCCGTCTTCTTGTCGACGGCGACCATACGATGGCCGTTATGGAAGAACGCCGAGTCGCCGGCGACCGCAAGTGTGCCCGGCAGGATGGTCGCGGAGAGTCGCCAGGCAACTTCCCCCGTCCGGGGATCGATCACCACCAGTTCGCGGTCCCATCCTTTCCAGCGTTCGTTGAAGGGATTGCCGGGAGTTCTGCGGTTTACGAAAAGTTGCTTTTGTACCTCCTGCTCCTCTTCGCGGGTCGAACACCTCACCGCGTAAAGGAGCCCCTCGTTGAAGAGCAGTTCCCAGGTATTCTCCGTGTCCTGGTAGGTTTGCAGGGTCTTTCCGGTCGCCGCGTCGAGCTGGGAGACGGGGGCGTTCAGGCCGAGGGGCAGATACACGTGTTCCGAGGTGGCCACCAGTTTGCGCGGCAACTGCGCCGGCCCGCTCTTCAGCGGCGTGAACCGGGTCCACCAGTCCGGCAGATCCCGCTTCCAGAGCACCACGCCGTTGAAGGCGTCCCGGGCAATCAAACGCCACTGGGAGGGAAGGGTGATCGAGGCGGTCGAGCCCTCGTCGAACACGTAGAACAGCCGGGTTTCCGCCGCAACCAAGGCGGTCAAACTGGCGATATGGTCGTGGTGGCGGGCCCAGCGCGGGTCGCCAACCCACTGGAGATGCTCCGGCGGGCCGACGAGCGTGTCGTGGCTGACGGCGTTGCCCGTCGAGTCGTACATGTAATGTGTCCATACATCCATCGCGTCCGGCCGCGGTTTGACCACCTTCCGCCATCCGTCGCCCTGGCGAAGCAGGGCCACGCCTTGGGGGGCCAGCACCCGCAGGATCTCCGCCTCCGGTACCTGGACCCCTTCTTCCACGACCAGCAGATTGACCAGATGATCGATGTACGGCAGTTGCTCGCCCTGCCAATGGTTGATCACCACGGCGCCTGCCAGATTCTCGGCTCGGACGCGGGCCCGGGCGGCAGCCACCTTTTCCGGCGATCGTTCCAGGCCCTGCACCAGCGCGGTGTCCGACCTGCGGAGTTGGACGGTCAATCGGCCGTCGCCGCAGCCGGCATGGACGATGATGCCGTGGTTCACACCGGCGGCGTCGATGATCTCTTCCGCAAGCTCCGAGTCCCCGGCGCCGTAGAGGCTTTCCGGTCCAAGCAGCGCGGGGGCGAACAGCAAAGCGACAGCCAATGCGACGACCTGTCTTGAATTGAAGCGGTGAAAAACCATGAAAACACTCCTTCCCTTCTCGTTTGTTCGTTCATTGCATTGTCTTCGACAGCGGCCGGGACGGCCAGCCCTCCCAAAGTTCCAGGGAAACAATACGCGGCGCTTACTGCCACCTACGGTTGCTGGCGCCCTCCTTCGAAGAACGAATCAGAGATCGCGTCCACCCCTTCTTCAAACAGCTCCCACGGATCTTGGGGAATGACTACGGGATTGATACCCGGGAAGCTTTGCTGGCCTATTCCGTTCGGCGGCGATAGGCGCGGGGGATCAGCCCCATCTGCCGTCGAAAAAAACCGTCATGTGGGCCGTGCGGTCATAGCCTATCAAGAGGGCGAACCGGGCAATCGGTTCGTCAGAAGTGAACAACCGCCGGGCGATCTGGGCTGCCCGCTGTCGGTTGATCTAGGGGAACAACTGGTTGGGCAAGCACAACAACGGCGTGGCCCTGTTCATGCCCACGCTGCTGCTGGACCAGCCGTACATGCGTTCGGCGACCATCTGCAACTGGCGCGAGGGGCCGATCATCACGCGCAAGGCAGACGGCGGCATCAAACGGAACCCGATGATTTACCAGCGCCAGGGCTTCCCGTATAATGGTGACGTTTAAACGCGTTTTTTGATGAGCGAAATCGTACAGAACGGAGCGGAGGACATCGAAATCATGGGCCGTGAGGCCCCGGGAGCTTGGCGGTTCCCTTCACCTTTATTTCTGGTACCCGAAGATGGGAGTCAAACGACATGACAACGACCGTGAAGAAGTATGCAAGTATCACGCGGCGGCGGTTCTTGGGCGCAGCGGCTGCAACCGTGGCGGCGCCCCGGGTCCTGCCCGGCAGCGTTTTGGGGCGCGACGGCCGGGCGGCGCCCAGCGAACGCGTGAATCTGGGACTGATCGGGCGAGGTTGGATCATGGGGGCCCGCCACGTTCCGTTGTTTCTCGGCCAGGT
>SLEY01000424.1 GCA_007124535.1 Planctomycetaceae bacterium | reverse complement strand
GGCCGGGGAGGGTATTTACCAACAATAGCCCGCTTAAAGGGCTAAAACGCTGATTCACCGAAAACCACTTCGGTCAATACGCGTTCAAGGGGGACGGTCACAAATGAAGGTTTTACCCCTTAAGCGGGCCATTGATTTTTTTGGATTTGCCGACTTGGCGGGACCGCCGGTTCGATGAGCCACCCGTTTTGGCGGGTCCACGGCGTTCGAAGCCCCGTCAGAACCTCCGGCGGCTTGACGTTTTGAGAAAGGCCATTGCGATGCACAACGCACCTCTTCCGCACGACAGCCCGGGCACGTCGGGCAGTTCCTCCGCCGACCGCCGCACGTTTGTTTCGCTGCTCAGCGGCGTGGTCCTGGGCGGGCTGGCGTGGCTGGCTCCGATCCTCTCTGGCATGGCTGCTCTGTTATATCCTTTGCGGCAGAAGGGGGCGGCAGGGGAACCGGTGCGTTTGGCGTCGCTGGACAGTTTGCCGGCCGACGGGACCCCCCGCCGCGTGCCGGTGATCGCTCCGCGGGTGAACGCCTGGAGCACGTCGGAGGAACCGGTGGGGGCGGTCTATTTGCGGCGCACGGGACCGGCCGAGGTGCTGGCCTTGCAGGTCGTTTGCCCGCATGCCGGGTGCACGGTGGAATTCCAGCCGCTTCCTTCGGATTCCGGCGGCGGGGCTCCCGGATTCGTCTGCCCGTGTCACAAGGCTCTTTTCGATCTGGAGGGCCGGCGTCTGCCCGGCGCCAACCCCAGCCCGCGGGACATGGATCAGTTGGAGGTGGAGATCCGGGCAGGCGATCAGGTCTGGGTCCACTTCCAGAATTTCCTTTTGGGCACTGCTGATAAAGTATCCACAACATGAGCGCAACCGTAGGCGGCCGCCGGTCGAAAGCAAGCGGGCCGACTACGCTGCCAGTAAAAGTATCCACAACATGAGCGCAACGACGGACAGTTACCGCGAGCGGTTTTTCACTTGGTTGGAGCGGCGCACGGCCGCGGTCAGCGGGGCCCGGGGATGCCAGCGGCTGACGACGCCGGGCAGGCCCTGGCTGACCAGTTTCTGGCCCAGTCTGATCCTGTTCGTGTTCGTCTTGCAAGCGGTAACCGGCTGGGTGCTGTGGACGCACTACAGCCCCAGCACGCAAACGGCCTGGGAGAGCATTTACTACCTGCAGTACGAGGTGCCCTTGGGGTGGTTGCTCCGCGGCGTGCATCATTACGCGGGCCAGGTCATGGTGGCGCTGCTGGGACTGTACGTAATCCAGCTGGTGGTGTGGGGCGAATACCGCCGGCCGCGCGAGTTCGTGTTCTGGGCTGCCGTCGTGTTGGGCATGGTCTCGCTGGGCCTGATCCTGACGGGCGACCTGCTGGCATGGGATCAGAGCCGTTTGTCGGCCACGCAGACGCGGGTCAGTTTCCTGATGCTGCTGCCTCAGGTGGGCGGCGAATTGTACAAGCTGGTATTGGGCGGCCCGACCTTCGGCCACTTGACCCTGACTCGCTTCTTCGCCTTGCACGTGGGCGTCCTGGCGCCGGCCTTCCTGGTGCTGCTGCTGCTGCATCGCTGGTTCTTGCGGCGCGCGGCGCAGCCGCAGGCCGGGGAGCAGGATTCGGGCGACCAGACGGGCGACGGTGGCGGGCGAGCCTATTGGCCCGACCAATTTTTGCGGAATGCGGCCGGTTGCGCGGCGGTGATGGCCCTGATCCTGCTGCTGGTGTTCCAGCATAGTCTGACGGGTCGAGCGGACGGCGAGCAGCCGGGCGACAAGTGGGGTGTGGTCTTGGGCGCTCCGGCCGATACGGACCCGGCCAGTGCGTATGCGGCAGCTCGGCCGGAATGGGCTTTCCGTGGTCTGCACGCATTGTCCCTGAAGTTCGGTGGTGCGTGGCAGATCGTGCCGATTTTCATCCTGCCGCATCTCGCGTTGGCCTTGGTCCTGGCCATGCCGCTGATCGCCTACTTTCGCGGCGGGCACCGTTTCAACGTGGCCGTGCTGGTCGTCCTGGTGGCCGGCGTTGTGGGTTTGTCGTACCGTTCCTACCGGGAGGACGCCCGCGATCCGGAATTTCAGGCGGCGGTTGCGGAGGGTCGCCAGGTGGCGCGACGGGCCACCGAACTGGCCCGCGACGGCCAGATCCCGCCCACCGGAGCGTTGAGCCTGTTGCGTTCGGACCCCTTGCTCCAAGGGCCCGAGCTGTTTTCCCAGCATTGCGGCGTCTGCCACAGCTACACCGGCCCCGGCGGGGAAGACCTGGCGACGGGGGCGCCGAATGCCCCGAACTTGTACCGCTTCGCCAGCCGCGATTGGATCGACGGCCTGCTGGACCCCGAGCGAGTGGCCGGACCCGAGTACTTCGGCAATACCCGCTTTGCCGCCGGGATCATGGTCCAATACGTCTCGGGGCGTTTCGAGCAAGTGGCCGAAGACGATCGGCAGGCGATCATCGCGGCGCTGTCGGCCGAAGCCCAGTTGCCGGTCCCGGCGGAGTCGGAGGCGGCCGATGCGGCACGGATCGCGGATGGCCATCAGGAAATCGTGGCGGCCGAATGCACCCGCTGCCATGCCTTTCACGACGAAGGCGTCCCGGGCGATGCGCCGGTGCTGACCGGCTATGGCTCGCGCGCGTGGCTGATCGGGGTCATCTCGAATCCGGAGCATCCGTGGTTCTACGGCAACCGGAATGACGACATGCCGGCGTTCCTGACCGATCCGGGGCAACCGGCAGACAACCGTTTGATGACTCGTGAATTGGCGGCGCTGGTCGGATGGCTGCGGGGACCGGGGCAGGGCCCCGACGCTCCGCTGGCGGCCACGGAAGGAAAACCGCCTTTGTTACTGGAGTTGGGCAAGTGGCAGGCGCGGCTGCCCGCGCCGGTTGCTCCGCCGGAACCGGACGATCTGCGGGGCCGAGCCCTGGCGATCATGCAGCGCGCCCAGTGCAACCTCTGCCATGACTACCGGGACGAACAGGGTCAGGGGCTGGCGTCGCGCGAACCGGTCGCTCCTTCGCTGTGGGATTTCGCCAGCGCGGCTTGGCTGCAGGGGCTGATGGACCCGGATCAGATCGACGGACCCGCCTATTTCGGCAATAATCCCAATTTCCGTAGCGGCATGATGGTGTCCTATGTCAAGGACAGCCTGTACGAATTCTACGTGCCCCAGGTCGGTGGCAAGGGTCTGGAAACGCTGCTGGAGGAAACCGGCGAACCGGAAGTTCGAATCGACCGGCTCTCCGAACTCCTGGCCGAATCGCCGGCCGCAATCGACGGGGAAGCCTTCCGCCAGCAGGCGGCAGAAGCCGCCGAGGAAGAACGCTTTGACGATTTCCTGGACGACTATCGGGACCCCCTGATCGAATCGCTGGGACGAAAGGAATTGGACCGCCTGATCGACGGTCTGGCCGGCCAACGGGAATGGGACACGCCTCAGGAAATCGACGAAGCCACGCTCGACCGTTTTCGAGCCTTCGGCTGCGCCGACTGCCATTACTTTCACGGCGCCGGCTATCTGGGCATCGCCCCGGACATGACCGGCTACGGCTCCCGCGACTGGTTGACCGGGATCATCACGAACCCGGAGGATGAACGGTTCTATCCCAACCGCAACGACGGCATGCCCGCCTATCACGCATTTCCCGAGGAACCCGCGAAGAACTTGCTCACCCGGGAAGAAATCGAGACCCTGGCGGACCTGATTCGCGGCCGTTTCGATTGACAAAGCCTGGAGATTCCGGAGGACCATCATGCCCAAGAAGAAACGCGGAGGCTGGACGTTGGATGGCGAGCCGGCGGCTCGATTCTCGGCGAAACAAGGCCAGTACCTGGCCTACCTGCACCTGTATCGCAAACTGCATCGCCGCAGCCCTTCCGAGAAAGAGGTGGCCCAATTCTTCCGCGTCTCGCCGCCGAGCGCGCATCAGATGCTGGTCAAACTGACCGAGGTGGGGCTGATCTCCCGCGAACCCGGCGCCGCTCGCTCGATTCGCGTTCTGGTGCCGCCGAGTGAGATTCCGCCGCTGGAGGACGACCCGGAAGAAGCACCGGCGCCCGGCAAACGAAGCGGTCGAAGTGCTGCGGGCGCCGCGAACGTCTACACCCTGGATGTGTTTCTGATCGGCGGGCCCCTACCGGAGGAGTTCGAAGGCCAGACGATCAGTCGGACCATCGAGATCCGGGGCGATCAGACGCTGGAACAGTTGCACCAAGCCATCTTCCGGGCCTTCGACCGTTTCGAGGAACACTTCTACGAATTCCAATTCGGCAAAGGCCCACAGGATCCGGCGGGACCTCGCTACGTGTTGCCCCAAATGCTGACCAAGGAGCTTCGTGAGCCATCGATGGCGGGCGATGTCGGCAAGACCACGCTGGATTCGCTCGGGTTGAAAGTGCATCAGGCTTTCGGTTACTGGTTCGATTACGGCGACGACTGGTGGCACCAGATCAATGTGGAGGCGATTCAGACGGATGGGTCGAAGAAAGCCTATCCGCGAGTGACCAAGCGGGTCGGGAAGAGCCCCCCGCAGTATGCGGACGAAGAGGACTGAAAGAACCCGGCTTATGGATGGCAAGCTACGCGGACGCCTGCTCATTCTGGTGGCGGCCGTCATGTGGAGCAGCAGTGGTTTTTTTGCCAAGTCGCCCTTATTCATCGAGTGGCCGCTGGAATCCGCCGGGTTCCCCGTCCGCGGGCCGCTGTTGGCCTTCTGGCGTTCCCTGTTCGCCACCCTGGTCCTGCTGCCGTTCGTCCGCCGACCGCGCTGGACCCCCGCCCTGGTGCCGATGGTCACCTGCTATGCGGTCATGAACTACACGTTCCTGACGGCCATGACGCTGACGACCGAGGCCAATGCGATCTGGCTGCAGCACACGGCCCCGGTTTGGGTGTTCAGTGTGGGGGTCCTGTGTTTCGCCGAATCCGTACATCCCCGCGATGGCTGGCTGCTGGCTTTCTGCCTGGCGGGCGTGCTGCTGATCCTGGGTTTCGAAGTCCGCGGCCAGTCGCTGGCGGGCGTGGGGTTCGGATTGGCCAGCGGACTGGCCTACGCGGGAGTCGTCCTGTCGTTGCGGCGGCTGCGAGCGGAAGACGGGGCCTGGCTGGTGATGTTGAACAACCTGGTCACGGTCGGTCTGTTCTTGCCCTTCCTGCTGCATGCGAACATCTGGCCCGGCGGTCGGCAGACGCTGTACTTGAGTGCCTTCGGCGTCTTTCAGATGGGTTTACCCTACCTGCTGTTCGCCCGCGGATTGCGTGCCGTCAGCGGTCACGAAGCGTCGGGGATCGTGCTTTTGGAACCGATTCTTGTTCCGGTCTGGGTCTATTTGGCATGGCGTCATGCCGAGACCTATCAGGCGCCGCAGTGGTGGACGCTGGTGGGGGGCTGTCTGATTCTGGCGGGTTTGTTGGCTCGGTACGTGGGCGCGGGCCCCCGCGGCGCCTTGCGGCCCATTCCGCCGGACTCCGC
>SLEY01000407.1 GCA_007124535.1 Planctomycetaceae bacterium | reverse complement strand
TTTTTGGCTTGCGGCGCAGCCGCGTTTCGGGAAGATGGAGTGCGTTGATGACGATGCTGGGGTTGAGTGGACGGGCCCTGTGGGGCGCCGCGACGGGCCATCCGATCGGTCTGTTCGTCTGTGTCCTGGGCGCTCTGGCCTTGCTGCAGACGGCTGCCGGGCTGGCACGCTCGCGTCAATGGCCCCTGTTGCCCCTGGTCTTCGGACTGGTGGTGCTGGCCGCGTTCTTGCTGAGTCCGTTGGCCGATGCCCGCGCTTCCCAGCAACTGCGGCTGGCACTGGCACGGCCGGATGTGTTGACCTCACTGGCGATTCTCCAGATGGTCCTGGCCGCGGCGGGCTTGGTTTGCAGTCTGCGCCTGCTGTCCGGACGCCGCGCGGCGTGGTGGTCCCTGCTGCTGGGCGGGCTGCATACGCTGCCGGCTCCCTTGCTGCTGGTGGCCCTGCTGCTGTGGAAGCAATCGTGGCTGGAGTCGTTTGTCGGAGCCCGGCCGGAAATGGTCGGGCGAAGTGTCGGTCTGCTGGCCGCCACGGTCCTGGCCGTGCTGGCCATGCTGGCGATGCGGCTGCCGGACCGCCTGCTCTTCAGCCTGCATACCTTGTTGTCCGGGGTGGTGGTGCTGGCCTGCATGTTCGTCCCGGTGTTGCCGCTGCCTTTGCCGATCACGCAATCGGCTCCGGCGGGCCTGGCCCCGGGGGGCGCGGGGCTCGGGGTCCTGACGGGCATTTTCACCCTGCTCGCTTTGGTCTGGGGATTTCGCCGCGGTTCCCCGATCGGTTGAGCCGGTCGGAGGCCGGCGAGCGAGCGAACTTGAGTACGACAACTGGCAGAACACGCAAAAAGGAGAGAGGGACCTGATGCATTGGTTGACGCATGCTTTCTATTTGATCTCCACGGCCTTACTGATTCCCGTGATGTTGGCCCTGTTGTGGAGTTTGTTCCAGGTGTTACTGGTTCTTGGCCAGGCGTTTCGCGAGTATTTGCACCGCAGCCGCGATGCGGAATTTCGGAAGGCGTGTGCGGACGCCTTGTCGCGGCGGTCGGTGAAACTCCCGGAACTGCCGGCGCGGGGCCTGTTGGCTCGAACCTTGGCGGCCCTGCGGCAAGCGGCAGATGATCCATGGCTGCTGGAGAAGTGCGTCCAGGACGCCGAGAACGCTTGGCGGGACGAATTGGAACGGATCACGGCTTTGGCTCGTCGCGGCCCCGCCCTGGGATTGATGGGAACCCTGATTCCGCTGGGGCCGGCACTGGTCGGGCTGGCTGCCGGTGATCTGCAGATGATGTCCGAGAATCTGGTCCTGGCGTTTGCCACCACCGTGGTCGGCCTGCTGGTCGGGACGCTGGCCGCCGCACTGGCCTCGACCAAACGGCGTTGGTACCGGGCGGATGCCGGGCTGGTGGCGTTCGCCGCCGGCCGGTATGCCGAGTTGCTTTCGGAGGAGGGGACGCCGGACGAACCGGCGGCCGGGTTCCCCCGGCGGGAGGGAGTCGGGGAATCGGCGGATCGCTGGCCGGTCCGGCCGCAGGGCAACGGAACGGCGGGCAACGGAACGGCGGGCAACGAGGTCGCGGTGAATGCTTCTCATGCACAGGAGAGCTGAAATGTCCATTCCTTTCCGCCGTCGCCCCGGACGGTTTGCCCCAGCCGATTTTTCCGAAAGTTCCTCTGCGGATCCGCTGGCCGGGATGGCGAACCTGTTCGATGTGGCCATGGTCTTCGCGGTCGCCTTGATGGTGGCCCTGGAACGTAATGCAGCCGGCGGTGATCGGCGACGCCATGTGGGAGGAGACATTCCAGGTCTATATCGACGACAAACACGGGTTGGACCTGCAGGCGTATTTCGAGGAAGTTCATCCGGCGGCGTTTCAAGACATGACCGCGATCATGCTGGAGACCATTCGCAAGGGGCTGTGGGCCCCCAGCGACGAAACGGTCCATCGGCTGGCGGAACTGCACGCGGAATTGGTCGCCCGGCACGGCGCCGGCTGCTCGTACGAGACGTGCGGCAACCGCTCGCTGCATGAGTTCTTGGCAGCGGCTTTGGGAGCGCCGGGTTCGGAGGTTGCCGCCGAGGTGGTGGAGAGCTATCACGGCCAACTGGCGGCGGCCTTGACCTCCGCCGAACCCCTGCCGGAAGTGACGGGGATGGAATTGGAAGAACGCCGCGACCTGTTGGAAACCGCCACGGCGCCCGTGCAGCCCCTGGCCACCGCCTTGCTGGCCGCCTGGATCGTGACGGCGGCTGCCCTGATCGTGCTGGCCGGCCTGGCTTGCCCGCCCAAATTCGCGGTCTGAGTCCCCGAACGCGGGAAAAATGCGGTGGCGCCCCGGCAAAGCGTTGCTTGCACGACCGAGGCAATCCGGCTATAAACACCGACGAGTCGGAAAGGGCAATTCGGCCCCCCACACGGTGTTACCCCAGCTGGAGGTTTCGTCATGCAGTTCGAATTGATGCTCGGTTTCGCCTACATCGTCATCGGAGCCGGCTGTGGCGGCTCCTTCGGCCTGCCCAGCAAATATGTTAAGCCGGACACCCCCTGGGAGGTGCTCTGGGGGCCCTTCTTCCTGATCGTCACCGTGGTGATGCCCCTGCTGATCGCGCCCCTGGTCGTTACGGATCTGGCGGCGATCTACGCGGGGGCAGGGATCGCGACCCTGGTGCCGGTATTGATCTTCGGACTGCTCTGGGGACTCGGGTCCATGACGCTGGGCTTGAGTTTCGCCTTTATCGGGCTGTCGTTGGCCTATGCCCTGAACTACGGGGCCCAGATCATCTTCGGGTCCATGCTGCCCCTGCTGCTGTTCGATGCCGATCAGATCCCGACCACCCACGGGGCGGTGATCCTGGCGGGGGTCGCTGTCTGTCTGGCGGGAGTCGCGATTTCCGGCCGCGCAGGAATCCTCAAGCAACGCAGTCTGGAAGCTTTGGCCCCGGCAGCCGAACCGGCGGAAGTGCCCGAGGCGACGGAAACCTCTCTCCAGCAACCGCGGATGCTGATCGGCGTGTTGATTGGCGTCGTCTCCGGCATCCTGTGCGGCTGTTATGCCGTGGCCTCGGGCTATGCCGAGCCGATCGGGGCCTTGGCGGCCCAGCAGAATCCGCCTTGGGCCGCCGCCATCGCCGTCACCGCCATGATCCTCTGGGGCGGCGCCGCCTCCGCGTGCCTCTATTGCGCGGTTCAGCTGACCCGCAACAAAACCTGGAGTCGGCTGGTCCGCGCCGATGCCCGACCCGTTTACGTGCTGGCTGCCGTGATGGCCCTGCTGCACAATGCGGCCATCTTCTTGTTCGGTTTGGGCTGGCTCCACATCGGCGACTTGGGCGTGTCGGTCGGCTATCCGATCTTCATGTCCGTGGCGATCCTGGTCGGCAACTTCCACGGTTTCCGCACCGGGGAATGGAAAGGGGCCAGTCGCCAGAGCATGCTCTGGCTGTTCGCCGGGATCCTCCTCCTGATCGCCGGAGTCTGCCTGCTGGCCCAAGGCCGAGCCATGCTGCCGTGATGTTCTTCGTCACGCCCCCACAGGAGCCGTCAAGTTGCTCCGCCGCTACGGCGATGCTCTTCTTGGAAAAACACGTCGACGGCTGCCCGCAGCGCGTTCCCAATCACCAACCTGGCCTCCCGCCGGCCCGTCTCCTGACGGTTCCGGTCAAACGAGCGCTCCGCATTCTCGGGAATCCTGCAGGTTGGCGGCCAAAAGAGAGGTACACGACCAGGATGCTGGGCAGACGCGGCGACTCGCCCGTATCGGCTACAGCACTTCCCAACCGATCGGTACCCGTTTCAACGCATAACCCACCTCGCGCAGGTACTCGCCATAGCAGGTCATCCAATGGAATCCCGTCATCCGCTCGGCCAACACTTGGCTATCGCAGTCGTACCGGATTTCGATCTGCGAGCGGCAGATCGGCAGCAGCGGATGGTCCAGGATTTCCGCGCGGAGACCGAGCCAGTGCTCCGCAGCAAAATCCGTGATGATATTGGTCAGCACTTGACCCCGGGGCATGTCGACTTTGGGCGCCGCGCCGAAATCGGATTCGAAATGCGTCATGATCCGCGCCGGTTCGTCCCGTTGGCCGTCCATTTTCCGAGGGGCCGTACAGTGAGCCAGCGTGATGAGGTTGCGGTGCGGATAACAGGGGTTGTTCAAGAACACGGGCTTGCCGCAGATGTGTCCCAACAGGATGCCTGCCGGAATGGCCACAAAGTCGGATTCGCAGAAGGCTAAGAAACCGGCATCGTTCAGCAGACTGAGAGTCAAGCAGGCGGTGGTTTCCGACACCTGCATGATGGTCCCCATGCAATGGTGGACCGTAATGGCCCCACAGTCGGCTTCGCGCATCAGACGGCGGAAGACGTCGTCCAGCAGAAAACTCCGCTCGACCTGGACCGGGTCGGTATCCAAGACCGTGTTCGGCAGTTCCAGGTACTGGGCCGCACGCTCGCGGGCGCGTTCCACCGTCGCCTGGTCCGCCCGGGCGTCGGCGATCAGACGGCCAAGATCGTCATAACCGACATCCTGGACATCCAGTTGCCAGCGGTCTTCGACCAGTTCGGCCATCTTCTCCCGAGGCTGAGACCAGCCGCCGAGTCCTCCGATGGCGACGATCCGCGAGCCGCGGGTGTTCTTCAAGCCCCCCAATGCCCGCAGTCGCCAGAGAATCTCGTCCTGCCGATCGACCACGACATCCTGGAAGTCAACGCCCTCGACGGCCAAAGCGTCGGTGTGCTGTCGCAGATACCGCGGGCTGATGATTTCGTACCACAGGTAGATCGGTCCCGACTGATGCCGGACGAAGAAGATCAGGTCCTTGCCCAAGTTCCCCAGGGCGTTATAGTCGCCCGTCCCCCCGCCGGCGGCATAGATCAATAGCGTGTCCGCTTGCTCCACGTCCGGGTGGTCTTCCAGCTCGCGGGCGGAGCGGATGGCGGCCAGCGGCAGGAATTCAAGCGGGAAATCGGCTTCGCCCTGCAAGGCGTCCAGTTCCTGGCGGATGCGCGCCGCTTCTTCGTCGGCCTGAGCTTGGGTTTCGATCCCGCCCCAGTGCCGCCAACTGGTCTGTGGCCGCGGCGTGGCGACGTTGTACACAAAGATCGGTTTCACCTTCAGGGGCTTGCGCGGCGGCGGATCCCCCCGAACGTGCGCCGGGGCCGCCGAGGCCCAGGCAAGTCCGGCAAACGCGGCACTGCTGGCCACCGCGCCGCCCAAAAAGCCGCGGCGTGTGATGCCGCCCAACCACGACTCGTGACCGCCACACGCACAACACGAACCTTGAAACGAAACACAATCGGCTGACGGGTTTCCAGACATCGGCGAGACTCCTGTCGCAAGAAACGAACGCAGATACAAGATTACCCTGCCCCTCACCATAAGCCACTTCCGTCGCGGTTGCAACAATGTCGAGACGGACCGCGGCGCGCGCTCCGCTTGCACGACGGATCGCCAACGGTCACCATAGACGGT
>SLEY01000206.1 GCA_007124535.1 Planctomycetaceae bacterium | reverse complement strand
GCAAAGCTGTTCATCCCGGTTTTCCCTTTCGCTTCTAAGTATTCTGAACTTCGCACCCTGTGACCATCCACTTGCAAATGCCGTATCCCAACTCGCCAGGCCGTCCATTCGAAGCCCGGGGAAGGACACCCCTACTGTAGCTGCGTCGAGTTGGAACCTCAAGCGTACGTGTTCACGATTTCCGAAACCAACCGTCGAAGATGAGTCAAAGTTGCCAGACCCCATGCACCAAACACAAATGCTTGTTGATTTTTGCAATGGTGACCTTTGCATCAGATCTATCAAGCTTTAATGTGAAATCCGGAGGATCCTTTCCGACGGGAATATTAATCGTCGGGCCATCTGCGGCAAAGTGCCTTAGCCCGACATCCATGATTTGAGCGAAAAGCAGCACGGGGATTTCAACCAGTTCATAGCGTCGTAAGGCTTGAAAATACCGCAGTTGTACAATCGCGTCGACTTCACTGCAGTATTCTTGGAAAAGGCGACGCGTGCGCTCGCGGCGTCTCTTGGCAGTTCGGCAATCCTGGATCCACGCAGCTTCGGTAAGCTTGCTAATATGGAGTGTGCTCTCCCGAAGACTCCTGGCCTTCGATGACTTCAGGCTGATTCTTTTTCCATCGACCATCAAATCCCAGAACCGTTGGCCTTCAGGTGCTTCCGCTACGCTGTGCCCGGCATACGAGCAGGCCGCAGCAAAGGCGGAATCGAAGCTTTCCTGAAACAGAGGCGAACCCATAAAACAGTGATGAGTAAGAAGCTTCGATCGAAATTCGCTCTCGAAGGCATCTGTATGAAAAGGAGATGCCGGGTTCATTTCCACCGTACAATTCGTGCGCAAGGCACGGACAAACTCGTTCAGTCGCCGCTCCTCAGCAGCAGTTACCGTAACGGAAAAATCAATCATGGAAGAGTTCCCGCTGGGCCTTCTTGGAAATGTCGGATTGTCTGAGATTGGTCCCGGGAAGGATGACATCCATCACCCGGGGCTGCTTCTCCGTCAGAATCCAGTGGGTGAGATTCGCCAGCTGAAAGGAAATCAAAGGAGGGACCGCATCACCTATGTGACGGTACATGTTCGCGACGGCGGCCCCGTTGAGGACGAAATCGTTCGGGAACCCCTGCAAAGCCGCCATCTCTCGCACGGAACACAGACGATCCTGTTCGGGGTGTGCGTACCGTCCGTTTCCGACATGGGAGCACTCGCGTTTGATTGTGGGGGCCGGTCTGCCCCAGGCCATCCTGCCGTAAACATCCGGGTAGGAGCCGAAACGTCGTTGGGCAACAATCCGCTTCATCGCATCCGTCAACAACTCGTCGGCATCGCTTCGCGTCAAAAGATCCATCCATGAGCCGCCATCCTTGGGAATTGCTGCTATTCTTCGCCGCACGATGTCGGAAGAAAAATCCGGGTAAAGCTCAAAGCCGTCGGCATCCGGTGAAATCATTTGAAAAGCTCTCTTGACGGTCAAAGCTTCATCCGCGGTTCCCCAACCGTCCCAGAGACTGTCCAACGTGTGAAGAGGAAGATGCTGTTTGGCGGCGATCACGATCGCCCGCTCACGTACCTGGGGCAGTCCGAACCGGGACAACATGTAAGTCCTGCCGAACACGTTGTATCCGTGGGCCTCCAAATGCTCGCGGAACCACTCGTAGTGGTGCTTGAAGTTGCCCCGAATCAACTCGCGAGCGTTCTCCATGACCACAACATCAACCGAGAGACCAACAGCGAACTGAGCCGATCGACGCACCAGGCTGTTTCGCTTGTCATCACGAAGGTGGTTGTCAGGATTGGCCCGGCTGAATCCGGTGCAGGGAGGGCAGGCGGCAAGAACGGTGATTTGCTGTTGGTCAGACAAGGCAAGCTCCCGACGCAACTGGTCAGGAGCAACGGCCGCCAAATCCAAACGCGCCGGCATCAAGCCAATGTTCCGATAATAGGTGCTGTTGCACTGGAGCTTGCCCCGGCCCGTGCTGGGCTTTCCCAGTTCGGCATCGGCCGCGGCCAGGACCTCGAACGAGGTGTGCTTATGGAACCCGTAGCTCATCCCGCCCGCTCCGGAAAAGAGATCGATAACGGCAAATCGTTGCGGTTCCATGGCTCTTTACCCTTGATCTACTCTTCACTCACTTCCGGTTCTTCATCATACGAGGAGATTCGATAACGCACCTTCTTCTCCGCCACTGCCAGCAGCTCATGTTGTTTCATGCTATTGTCAAAACACGCCTTGCCGTGACTGAGAAAATCAGCGACCCGATGAATGGTTTCAAACGTCTTTCTCGTCAATTCGCACTCCCATACCACCAAAACCCGCCAGCCAAGGCTATCGAGTTGCCGCATCACTCGGCGGTCTCTTTCGACATTTGCGTTGAATTTTCTCTCCCAGAAATCGACATGGCTCTTGGGCGTGCTCGCGTCTTTGCATCCCGAATGCCTGTGCCAATAACATCCGTGAACGAAGACCGCCGCATGGAACTTGGGAAATACAATATCCGGGCTGCCAGGTAGGTGGCTGTTCTTCAGACGGTACCGGAATCCGAGTCTATGGAGCCCGCATCGAAGTATCCATTCCGGCTTGGTGTCTCGGCTGCGCACTCGAGACATCGCTTGAGATCGTTGCCGCTTGGTGAAAACATCCGTCATTGATCGCTCCGTGCTCGAACCAACGGCTGTCCGGAAACGCTCATCACGGACACCGCACTCCGGGATTCGGCCGACCAACGCGGCGGTCCATCGAGCATGTTGCCAACTCCCGATTATCGGCTTATTGCGTTGCCCGTCAAGCAGTCGAGTCGGGATTCGAGACCGCCGTTCCGCGGCGGGACGTACCCGGATCGTCGCCACGGTATGGCCCGATCCGTGCGAGCAGAGCTTGACCAAAGAACGAAAGAAACGGGCACGGAAACGGGCGGAAACAGGGACACCCAGCCAATCGGGCGGAAACAGGGACACCCAGCCAATCCGGAAGAACATAGGGGCGGAAACAGGGACACCCAGCCAATCCGGAAGAACATAAGGCCCGCACTCGTGCTTGTAACCCCGGAAACGAGTGCGACCGCCTACCCCAATCGGTCCAAAGGCAGGCTCATACGGGGGTGGCGGCGCCCCCCTATGGGGATTAAGGCTGGGTGTCGCTGGTTGCTCCTGTTTCCTCGTGTCTGTTTCCCTTGTTTCCCGTCAGGTGGGAATGGCCAAGCTATGGGGCCCGGGATCGGCGGCGAGGTGTAGCACAACGCGGGGCGCCACTTGGGGCAACAGGCACGAGTCGCCCCTCCACGGTGATTCACGACACGAGTAAGAAAGAAACCGATATGGACATGCTGAGAAAGTATGGCTAGACTGGCTGGCATGACCACCTGGAAGCGGTACCCGTTGTTTCCTTGACAAAGGTTCTCTCTATGTGCTCCGTTCGACTTGGCGATCCCCTGCACTCGGCCCTCTTTAATGATCTGTATCAGTTGCGCATGGCTGCCGCGTACGAGGCCGAAGGCATGCGGGGCGAGGCGGTTTTCGAGCTGTTCTTCCGGCAGCTGCCGGAACACCGCAATTATCTGGTCGCCGCCGGCTTGGCCGACGTGCTGGATTGCCTGGAAAATTTCCAGTTCCAGGACCAGGAACTGGACTACCTTCGCGCGCAAAACCAATTTGCGCCCGAATTCATCGACCGTTTGGCAACCGTCCGCTTTACGGGCGACGTGGACGCCTGCCCGGAAGGGACCATCGTCTTTCCACACGAGCCGCTCCTGCAGATCCGCGCCCCGATTTTGGAAGCCCAACTGGTCGAAACCTGCGTGTTGAATCAGGTGCATTACCAGAGCCTGCTGGCGGCCAAAGCCGCACGGGTGGTGACGGCCGCCGAAGCCTGCCCCCTGTTCGATTTCGGATCGCGCCGCGCGCACGGGGCGGAAGCCGCCTTGAAAGCGGCCCGAGCCGCCTATCTGGCAGGAGCGGTCGGCAGCTCGAATGTGCTGGCAGGCATGCGATTCGGCCTGCCCATCTTCGGCACCATGGCGCACAGCTACGTCCAGGCGCATGACGACGAAATGGCCGCCCTGGAAAACTTCGCCAACCTCTTTCCTCAAACCACTCTTTTAGTGGATACCTACGATACTCTGCGGGGAGTCGACAAAGTGATCGAACTCGCCCGGCGGCAAGGCGACGCATTCCAGGTGCGCGCCATTCGCCTGGATTCGGGTGATCTGGCCGCCCTCTCGAAAGAGGCCCGCGCCCGCTTGGATGCCGCCGGCTTGGTCGACGTCAAGATCTTCGCCTCGGGCGGTTTGGACGAGTATCGAATCCGCGACCTGCACGTCGCAGGGGCCGCGATCGACGGGTATGGCGTGGGCACGAATATGGTCGTCAGCCAGGACGCCCCGGCCATGGATATGGCCTATAAACTGGTCGAATACGACGGTCGGCCACGAATCAAATTGTCGGCGACCAAGGCCACCTACCCCTGGAAAAAACAAGTCTTTCGCGCCATCGTCGACGGCCGAATGGTCCGCGATACGATCGCCGGAGCCGGTGAAGCGTGCACGGGACAGCCGCTGTTCCAACCGGTCATGCGCGGCGGCCAACGGCTGCCCGAGGCACTGCCCGCACTGGAACAAGCACGCGAGTACGCCCGTCGCCAGCGGGAACTGCTGCCCCCGCCGTTGCTCTCGCTCGAACCGGCAGCAACCCCGTATCCGGTCGTCGTCACCCCCTGGCTCCAGCGGGAACGCGACCAACTGAGAGCCTAAAAGGGTGACTGCCGCCCCCGTTTGCGTTTCTTGCGGGGTGCGAAGAGACGCGATATGGTTTTGTCATTCCAAGTGCTGCGGATCGAAAAACTCGTGTCCCGACGGCTTACGGCGCCGGTACGTCGATCTGCAACGAGCCGTCCGGCGGCGGAATGACCACATCGACCGTGTACTCGTCGAAAATCGGATTCCCCGGATACTCCATCGGCGAATCCCATTCATCATCGTCCGGGGGGCTGCCGTCAAAACCGGAAATCCGCGCCAGATGGGGACCGGCAACGGGCGATTCCTCCGGTTCCGTAACAAAGCGCCCGTCACGGATGGCGGCAAAGCCGGTCGGTGCATCGACACCGATCGACGCATCCGGCTCGAACCAGATCGAACCACGCGGTACCGGTTGACCATCGAACGTGACGGTCCCTTCCACCGGTTCCCGATCCAAGGCCCCGCCACCACAACCGAACAGCAAAGGCAGCACCAGCAACCCCAGCCCGCACAAACGTAAAACGGTCTTCACAATCATTTCCTTCCACTCGGACCAAAAAAAGTGCCTGATCTCAACGATGCAACCTGGAATCAGAATGGCGCCCCACTCGCCGGCTCGCCATTGTCCCGGATCCCCAAGTTCCGGTAGATGGTCAGGTTGATGGTGTCATTGACGAAGTGGACCGAAGCATCGCCCATCAGGAAATGGCAACCGCCCGGATGCTCGCTGCTGAAGGTGCGGGTCATGATGCCCCAACGGTGGG
>SLEY01000610.1 GCA_007124535.1 Planctomycetaceae bacterium | reverse complement strand
TGAGTTCCAGTTCGGAGCCGGGGATGCCGCGGGTCAATGTGGCCATCAACGCGAGCAGCGGGAACGCATTTTCTTGGGGGAACAATGCCACCCCCGGCATCCGCTCGCTGTTCCACTTCAACTATCCGCGAGGCCATTCCAACGGTTCCAACTTCGCTGCCGCTCTGGACGGGACCTCGAATGTGGTCATGCTGGCCGAGATGATCGGTGCGGATCGCGAAAGCGATACGCGGGGGGCGTGGGCGTACGCCACGGGCACGTTCATCAGCGGCGGCGCCCGGACGGACCTCCGCTACCTCTTCACGCCCAACGTGAATGCGTTGCACAACGACTGCCGCGATCGTCCGGGGCGGTGCAGCAGCCCCCGCAGCCCGGACCCGCAACTGCGCTGCAGCGGCAGCGACAGCTCGCGTGGCGGCAACGCCTCGCGCAGTCGCCATCCGGGCGGCGTGCACGTGGCTTTGGGCGACGCTTCGGTGCACTTCGTCAACGAGGACATCGGCTTGGCCGAGTGGATCCTGTGGTTGGCCAAGTCGGCTCAGGGACAGCTGTCCGATCGCCACCTCGACTCGGAGCAGCGTTGCCGCTCATTCTAATTCCGCCCGGTTGTCGGGGCGGGTTCATCTCGCCAACGGTCAGAATCCTGCCCTCGCGGATGGGCTCGCCCTGGTAACGGACGGTGCCCGAGACGCAGCCGAGGCCTGATCGCTTCGGCTGCGCAGAAGATGTTGGAGAATCTCGTCGGGGCGTCGCTGAATCGCGCGCTCCCATTCCAACGACCGATCCCCCCCGCACCGCGGTCGATCTGATGCTGGCCGCGCTGGAAGACGTCAAGATCGCCCCAGGGATCACCCATCCCTCGCTGGAGATCCACCCGGGGCATCGCCGGACATTCCTGCCTGACAATCCCCTTGGTGGATCCGCAGTGGGGAATCGTAAACAGTGCGACGTTCTTGTTGGTGATTCTACGTCCGTCGGGCAGAACCCCCCCAACCTACGGATCGATTGAATGCTTCTCGTTCGAGCCGTTTTATTCGCTCTTATGGGTGCTATGTAACGTCCATTGTGATTCGCGGCACGCGAATCCCCCCTTGAAATCATGCCGAACCACCCACAGGCAGGGCCCCGATTTTCGGAAAGATCCGAAAAAGCCGCAAGTTCGCCCCAAATTCACACGATAACTACATCAGACGAAGGCTTCTGAAAATCGAGGGTTCTCTTATGTCCAAAAAGACGCTTTCTCTGGCGAGTTACGCTCTGCTGGCTTGTGCCTGCCTCAGCGCCACCGGCTGCATCAGTCCGTCGCGCGGCAACTCGCTTGGGCCCCTGGCTGTTCCGGTACCGCTCAGTCCCTACTTCCAGAAACAGCAGGAAGACCGGTACTGGGAGGACAAACGCTACAACAACGTCCCGATCCTGGGGCCGCTCACACCCGGCGCTCCGACGACCGGCTTGGACGAACCCAGTGATGACCAAGTCATGCGGGCCCTGGAACGGGCTCGACCGACCCAAGGCGGCTTGCCCCTCTTGCACGAGGTTCAGCGGAACAACGTGCGGATTGTCAAGGAGAAGATCGCGGATTATGTGGATCCGCCGCGGGTGGTCCCGCTGATCGGACCGGTGCAACTGCACCACGTTCACTTCAAATGCACGGTCTACTTCACCGAGGTGACCCGCGTCGGCTGGCCGGTGCCGTACACCACGCGGAACGAAGATGCGATGGAAGTGATCTACATCGACAACAACCATTTCCACATGGTGGGCGATCCGGACTTCGGCATGTCGGCCACCTACTGAGCCGTATCGGCTGCGGAAGCCTTCGTGACGCCGTGTCGAGCCATCGACACGGCGTTTTGTCATGCGCCAGACGGTCCTCGTCAAATCGGCCCGCCGCCGTGAATACCCCTCGCGCCAACCCCGGCCCTCCCCCGCAGTTTTTCCCTTCCCTTTCCGCCTGACCAAAACAGGGAGGGTACCGGCATCGCACTCGGGGATCGGAGAAAAGAGGTGGTAGGCGGTAGGTGGTAGGCGGTAGGTGGTAGGTGGTAGGTGGTAGGCGGTAGGTGGTAGGCGGTAGGCGGTAGGTGGTAGGTGGTAGGTGGTAGGTGGTAGGTGGTAGCTTGGTGCTTGGTGCTTGGTGCTT
This sequence comes from Planctomycetaceae bacterium, assembly GCA_007124535.1. Classification (GTDB taxonomy): domain Bacteria; phylum Planctomycetota; class Planctomycetia; order Pirellulales; family Pirellulaceae; genus SLMF01. Next base: position 3,368 of record SLEY01000610.1, on the reverse strand, counting down.
GGTGCTTGGTGCTGGTGCTTGGTGCTGGTGCTTGGTGCTGGTGCTTGGTGCTTGGTGCTTGGTGCTTGGTGCTTGGTGCTTGGTGCTTGGTGCTTGGTGCTTGGTGCTTGGTGCTTGGTGCTTGGTTCTTGGTGCTTGGTGCTGGTGCTTGGTGCTGGTGCTTGGTGCTGGTGCTTGGTGCTTGGTGCTCGTACTCGAAAGAGGGCGGATGACGAATCGAGCCGACGTGGTGAAGCCGCTTGATGACGGAGGCTGTCGCCGCTGACTCGGTTGATCCCACGAACGCAAACCTCGGGCAACGAGTCGATCGAATACGAATACGAGTACGAATACGAATACGAAACGGACGAACCTACCAAGCCGAGAGCAATCAGGCAACTCGCAGGAAATGATCTACTCGTAGCGATGTGGCCGGTCTCTGACCGAGCCACCCGGTCGACCGAAGGTCTCCCCTATCGGTGGGAGACCTTCGGTCGGCGGGGTCAGAGACCCGCGCCGAACAGTGCCATTGTTATTTCTTGGCAGATGCTAACCGGACGTGTCGTCCGAGTTGGCGGCGTCGGAGTCTTCGAGCCAGCGATCCAACCAAGCGTTCAATTCGGCGGCGTCCAGCGGTCCGGGCGGCAGGAGCGGTTCGGAACGGAGAACCGGTTCGGTGTCTCGCAACCGGGTAATCCGTTGCCGCAGGGCCTCGCCGGCCGGTTCGACTGGGTGGCGACCTAATACCGACTGGGGGCCTCGGATGCCGGGCCCGCCCGGGCGGGCCACGATCCGGTTCTGTTCCGCTCGCAACTCCCGCAGGTTCCCTCGGAAACTGAGATCGAAGGAACCGTTGGCCACCAGCGTATTCTCGTGAATCTGAATGCCGCCCAGCAGGTCGCGTCCACCGTAGTCGATCACTGCGATCCCGCCTTGGGGATTGTCGGCCACCAGATTACCCCGGATCCGGGCCGGGCCGCCGCCTACCACAATCCCCGGGTTGTTCCGCGCTGCGAGCACCACATTGCCCTCGACCACATTCGCCAAATCCGGGTCGTCCTGCCGCGCGCCGTAGACCATGATCCCCGGGCCGCGCGTGCCGCTGATCCAGTTGCCGCGAATCTGCCCGCCGGTGACGTTCAATTTCAACTGGATGCCGTAGCCAATGCCGCCTTCGATCCGCCGGCCGTCGATGCGATTGCCTTCGAAGCGAAAGTCGGTGATCTGCAGGCGGCCGTCGTGGTGGCCGATGTACACCGGCGTCCTCCGCGAACCGGTGAAGGTACAGTGGACGACATGCAGCGCATGGACGTCCGCCGAATTGGCGCTGAGGTCGCCGCCACCGCAATCGCGGAACGTACAATGTTCGATCCGCACGTGTTCGGCCCGATCGACGCGGATGGCGTAGGCATGGGTGGCATGGAGTTCCAGATCGCGGACCACCAGATGCCGCCCGCGCAGCCGCCACAGATTCTGGCCACGGCCGGTGAACTGGACCACCGGCCGGCGACCCCGGGCGCCGACTTGACCACGCAGGGTGATCGGGCGGCCCGGCTGGCCTTGGAGATCCAGGATCGCCGCCCCCTCATGCTCGCCCGGCAGAAACACCAGTTCGTCGCCGGGCTGCAAGCGATTCAACAGCGTGCGATAGTCCTGGCCCGGCCGCACCTCGTAACGCGCGCTGTCCGCCCGGACCCGGGGCGCGGCCAGCAGCAAGGCGACGAGCGCCAGCATCCGGAGAGGATTCGTTCGCATCATGGCTTCCTTTCGCCGCGGGGCTCCGGGGCTAACGGGCAGCGATTTGCGGCGAGTCGAAATCGAAAGCCAACTCGTGCTGCCGGCCGCCGACCAGCCGCAACCGCTCTTCCCGCGTCTCTACTACGCCGTCCTCTTCGATCTCGACCACCACCCGATAATCGGACCAGACCTGGCCCTCGGCCAGCGCCTGCGTGACAAACTGCCGTTGGCTGCCCACCGCCTGCGTCTGGCGGCCTTCCAGCGTCACCCGCGCCCGCTCGGGCACCCGCAACGTCAGCTGCGTTTCGGCCGGTTCCGGGGTCTGCAGTTGGAACGCCACCCGCGCCCGTTGGCCCGCCTGAACCGTCACCGCCCGCGTCTCGCTCAGCACCTGCCCATCGCGATCGACCTCGGCTCGCATCTCGTAGGTATACTCCTGGCCATCCTGCAACCCGCGCGAGAGGTACTGGCGGAAGCTGCCCATGGTCCGGGTGGGGAGGCCATTGACATAAACGCGTGCGTCCTCGGGAACCTCGACCGCCAAAATCGTGGCGCCCGGTGGCGCGGGCGACGTTCGCGCCTCGTCCGGGACCAGCGGCAACGCCGGGGCGGGTTCGAACGGCAGGGCCGGCTCATCCTGAGGAAACTCCAGGGTCGGCGGCTCGTCCAAAGGATCGTCCAGAACTGGTGGCTCCACCGGATCGTCGTCGTCCGGTGCTTCCAGAGGCTCCTCATCCAGAGGGTCTTCGTCCACCGGTTCCTCGTACACCGACCGCTCGGCCGCCTCCATGTTCTCCGGCGGATCCGGCGGGGGATCCGGTTGGCGGACTGGCGGCAATTCCGGCTCGTGATTCTCCACCGGGGGCTCCGAATTCGACGGAACGGGCGGACGCGGTTCCGCCGGCGCCCAACGCGGCGCATGACCGTCCAGGTACACCACGGTCGGGGGAACGGTCGCGCAGCAACCGTAGTATCCAGGATAGATGTAGCTCGTACGGTAAACCGGCGCGTAGTACGTCACGGTGGGCCAGTGGCGATATGCCCGCCAATGGTGCCAGCGGACCAGCGGCCGGTGGTAGTAGCCCCAATGCCGCAGCAGGGGTCGGCGATAGATCGGTCTGACGGTGTATCCATACACGCGGCCGGGGTAGGCGGGGACGTACCACCACGCCTGCGCCTGTTCGATGCTGGCGGTCAGCACCAGCCCGGCGACCAGGACGACAGGCGCGAGTTTCAGGACGGCTGTTCGAGACATGGGGACCTCCGTCAGTCAATTCGCAACAGAAAAAAAACTTTCGTCAACAGTCGAGCATACCAAGTCGGCAAGACAAATCAAGCGAACGGGTCCGCGGAGGCCAACCCGGACTGGAATACGGCTGATACGAGTTTTTCCGAAGATTCGTGTCAGGACGGGCGACGGGGTGACGGATGTACGGGTTGTCGGATTCAAGTCAGAAAGTTTGGTACGTACAGTTGACACCCGGAAGAGCCGCCGTCATGTTTTCTGTTCAGAGCACGGATTTTTTTTGCAGCTCGTGCCGTTCGGAGCATCTGTGCCATCCGTATTCGAAGGGAGATATCGCCGTGGACCGAAGTGAACTGGAAAGCCGGATTCGTGACGTGACCGCCCGTATTCTGAAAATCGACGCCGC
>SLEY01000629.1 GCA_007124535.1 Planctomycetaceae bacterium | reverse complement strand
TGGGTGCTGACGATCTCGTCATGATGTCCCAAAGCGGCATGCACCACCTCTTCCGGCTGGCCATGCCGTTTGAGCAGGTCGGCCCCGATCTTCGGATGGCCGCCCTCCAATTCATGGTCCGCCGCCTTGCCGATGTCGTGCAGCAGGCCGCAACGGCGGGCCAGATCGCCATCCAGACCGATCATCTCCGCCAACATGCCGGCCAGGAATGCCACTTCCACACTGTGCCGCAGGACATTCTGGCTGTAGCTGGTCCGAAAATGCAAACGCCCCAACATGTACACGATCCGTTCGGGCAAGCCCAGCACATTGACTTCCTGCGTGGCCTCCTCCCCTTTTTGGAGTACGAACGTCTCAATCTCCTTCTCCGTCTCCGTGGCGATCTCCTCGATCCGCGAAGGATGGATGCGACCATCCAGGATCAGTTTCTCCAGCGTTTGGCGAGCGATCTCGCGGCGCACGGGATCGAAACCGCTGACGATCACCACCCCCGGCGTGTCGTCAATGATCACGTCCATACCCGTGCGTTTTTCGAACGCGCGGATGTTCCGGCCCTCGCGACCGATGATACGCCCTTTCATGTCGTCGTTGGGGATATCGACCGTGCTGGTCGTGGATTCCGAAGTCTGAGCGGCCGCAAAACGCTGCATGGCCGTCAGCAGCATCTCCCGCGCCTGTTTCTCGCACCGCTCCTGCACCTGCTTCTGATGCCGCAGGATGATCGTCCCCGTTTCCTGGACCAATTGCCGGTCCAGCTGGGCCAACAACCGTTCGGTCGCCTCTTGGCGCGACAGGCCGCTGATGGTGTGCAGCTGTTGCTGCTGGTGCGCGAGTACCTCGTCCAACCGCTGGCTGCGTTTCTGGCATGCTTCCAGTTTCGCCGTCAACCGCCGCTGAGTGCTCTCCACACTGCGTTCCTGCTTCTGCACATCGATCATCTGTTGGGCCAGCGTTTCCTCGCGTTTGTCCAGGATCCGTTCGCGTTCACGAATCTCGGCACGCAGCTTCTCCGCCTGCTCCTCGGCCGCAGCCTTCTGCTGCAGCGCACGCTCCTGCCGTTCAAGCTTCGCTTCCTTCAAAAGGGTGGCCGACTCCTGGCGCGCCTGATCGATAATCCGCTGGCCCTCGGTTTCGGCATCCTTTTTTCGAAGCTGATCGAATCGGCGGATCAGCACCCACGTCAAGACCGCAGCCAGACCGGCCGATACCAGACCGATAATCAAGTTGGTAATCAAGATCCGCTCCCTCATATTCCAAAGGAGCGCCCCGAAACCGAAGAAGAAGGCGACACGCCAGCGGGAACGAACGAGCTTCAGTGCATGCGTGGGTCCCTCGAACCCGGTTGCTGCGTCCATTGCCGACTATCGCATAGATCGAAAGAGTGGGGTACACCGAGCTTTTGGGGCCCTGACTTTCCCATTTTCAACCATCGGCGGATATCACAACGTTGATTCGCGTTTGCATGCTGCCGAACCCGCGGAGACCGAGCCAATCCTCTCCAAACCAACACGTCCCGGGTCCAGACGGGTGGCCCGCTGTCCGTTCGATCAGCCAAACGGGTTAACCGGGGTACCGAAACAAGCTGCAGCTCCAGCCGATTTGGCCAAGTGCACCCCCACAAGAATTGAAGGAGGAATCGCAACCAATGCATCAGCACAACCGTTTCCTGGAAGAAGAGGGGATCACCGGTCGAAGCACCACGTCTTCGGCCACTGAAGAATCGCTTTTGCCCTCGCGAAGTGCCCACGCTTCCCTACAATTCGGGACGCGACGCTCCACGCTCTGAACAAGTGGTGGTTCGGACAACTTGCCGAACCACAAGCCCTATCGTACCAGACACCCCGCCACTTGCAAACATCCCATGTCCCCACACCGACACAAACCCCAGCAGCAGGGTGCAAATTAGTTGGAAAATCAAGATTATACGCTCGAATTCACCCCGCGAAGATGGGCGTCGTGAAAGTCCAGCAGGTGCTCAGCGACTCTTTTCAGTTCTTCGTCCGTAACACGCCCGCTTTTGGCTCGCCTCATCCAATCGTCTTCCTCCTACTCCTCCTGGAACACCGCACCGGCCCTTCGGGCTGGGTTCCGTCCGCTTTGTTTCGGAATGGTCATCGAAGTCTGCGGGGGTCACGGTCCGGTGCGGCGGTGCGCCATGCGGTAGGGTTGATCGTAGTGGATGACGAAGTCCGTTTCGGTGGGGGTCAAGCGGTAGTGTTGGGCGAGCAGACGATCGATGTCGTCGATGAGCGGCTTGGACCGGGCGACCAGGAACTCGGCATATTCGATCCGGTCGCCTTGGCGGGTTTGAATTCGCCGCTGGCGGGCGTGCCGGTTCAGGCTGGTTTGCAACTGTCCGCCGAGAGCTGCCAGTCGCCGATCGGTGACCAGTTCGGCGGCCAGGGGGAAAGCGTGGACGAGGGCGTCGCTCAGGTGGAAGCCGTCGCCGAAGGTGATGAAGTACAGGTAGAACAGCGAGCTGTTCAACACGGCGGCCATTGCGGCGGTGACCGGGGGGTCGGCCAACCACAGGTAACGGCCGTGAGCCGGCGGGCCGACCACGCCATTCTTGGCATAGAAAGGCAGGCCGAGGGTCGCCTTGATCCAGTAGCGGGTGGCTTCCTGATAGAACACAAAGCAAGGCGCGCCGGGGGGCGCCAGCCATTGGCGGAGCGTCGAATTCGCTCGTTGATGGATCTTGCGGAACAGGCCGGCATGCTGCGGCCCGGCGTACTTCGGCAGGCGGCCAGGCGCCAGCAACGGTTCCCGCACCTGCGTGTAACGCAGTTGGGCGAACAGATGCGGGCGCGCCGCGGCGCTCCACCGCTGATATCCGGCCGTGAAGACATGAGCCCCTTCGCCGCCAGGCCCGGCAGCCAGGAAGATGGCACTGCGGCAATTGGGGAGACCGGGGAACAGTTTGGCCGGGCGGTCGTCGAACGGTGCGACGTGCAATTGCCGACTGTGCTGCAACAGGAGTGCCCGGACGCCGGCCATTCGAGCGGCGGACATCAACGGCAACTGGACCACGAAACTCAACCGCCCGTCCGCCGCTCGCAACTGCAGGGCGCGTTCGGTGGCCAGCCCGTGCAGGTTCCCGCAGTCCGTGGTCTGATAGCCGTGTACCTGGTAGATCGGTTTGACGCGTGCGTACTCGGTCCACGGCGGATTGCCCAAGACCACGTCGAAACCGCCGTCAGCGACGATCGCGGGGAATTCGGCGAGCCAGTGGAAGGGCTGGTGTGTGTCCCGCCACTCGGCGAACTCGGGGCCCCCATCGGCGGCGATCCCATAACCCCGTGCCAGGCACTGGTCCAGGCGGGCTGCAAGATCCGCTTGGCGGCGGCGCCGTTCGCGGTCGGCCCGGGCCGCCGGGGAATCCGTCGGAGCGGGACGATCTTGGATTCCTCGAAAGGCCTTGTCCGCTCTGACCGCACGTCGCGCTGCCGCCTCCAACGTCCTGACAGCAGGTGGAACGCTGGCAGCCGCGGTTTGCGAAGCCGGGTTCCGAGTCGTGCCCAGATCGTGCAACGAAACGTAGCCAACCAGTGAATTCCCCCGGCGAATGTTCCGGTCCCAAACAGGAAGCGGGGGGATCCGAACGCCTCGGGGGAGTGGTGCGATCAGCTTCAACAGCAACCGCAGCCGGCAGACTTCGACCGCTTCGGGCATCAGATCGACCCCGAACAGATTGCGAGCGACGATTGTGCTGCGGAGGAGGAACCGGCGACCGCCAATCGGCGCCGGGCCGCCGGGCATCCGTTCCCGACACGCGGCGTAGAGGGGCTCGAGGACATCCAATGCCGCCAGCAGGAACTCGCCCGACCCGCAGGCCGGATCCAGCACGCGGAACGTGCGGAGCGCATCGTCGCAGGCGGCGAGGAATCCGGGATAGTCGCAGCGCGTGACGGCATCGCGGGCGAAGCGGCTGAGGTCCAAATTCAGACGGACCAATTCCTCCACGCAGGCGACCCGGCCGGAAGCCAGTCGCCGTCGGAGTTCCCGGCAGCGTTTGTGCCGCGCAAGGCAGGTGCGCCAAGTTTCGGACGGCAAAGCGAACTCGGCCGGCGCCGGCCGATCCCAAACCTCCCGCCGGGCAAGCTCCGGGATCCCGGCAGCGATCGCCTCAGGCAAGGGCAACTCGGCGCCATGCCGGATCGCCGGGTCAAGGTAGGCGTCGGGGCTGTCCCGCAGCAGGCCCCAGATCGTGGACGGCCGCGGCGGAGCCGCCGGACGGCGGGTCGTTGCCCCGGCGTCGGGGAGGGGCTGAAATGCGCCGGGGCACCGTTTCCGCACGGCGGCCAAAAAGCCGGGGATCAGGGTGTGGGTGGCCATGTATTGCGTGAGGTCCGGCGGGGTGTAGTACGCCCCCAAGGGTTTCTGAGAAATCGTGTGCTCCAGCACAAAGCCCAGCACGCGCGGATTGACCTCGCCCTCCGACGGGGGAACCCGCTCTTCCAGACGCCATTGAAACTGGTCGAAGAAGTCGAACAGGCGTGCGAACGCGTGGTCCGGCAGCCGGATGCGAGCGGGCTCCGAGATGTGCAAACCGCCCGGGCTGAAGGTCCCGTTCCGTAGCGGCGACTCTGGCAACAGCGTGGCGAACGACGCAGCGGGTGCGGGCGGCTTGCCGGTGGCCGATGGTTCCCGGAAAAGCCGCTCCCAGAGCTGGTCGAAGAACACCGAGAACCGGTGCCCACCCGGTTGCTGGAGCCTTCTCAGCCGATCGCGCAGGAAGTCCGCATGATGGTCCAACAGACCGCCCGCCTGCAGGAAGCGCACGAACAGCAGCCGGTTCACGATCCTCACCGCCCGCCGTTGCCGTTCCTCGGTGGGAACGGTGTGGGGAAGGTCATGCAGCAGCCGAGCGTGTTCGGTCTTCATCCGTTCCGCGAATCGTGGGTCCACTGGGAGCATGGTTTGTGCCGTTGGTCAAGCGGTTTCGGTCGGGGCGCCGGCGGATGGAGCCCCAATTCGGGTTGCCGACAGTGTACGAAAAAACGGAGCGGAAAGGACCACGGGCTGGTTCCACAGCTGTTACCGGCGGGACAGTTTGGTAGACTGAAGTGAACTTGGATACCGGTCCGGGCTGCCGGGTGGGAGAATTTCGCGTTCCAGGCACAGGAAAACCGCTATGAATCGTGCGATGCGTGGGAGTCTGCTGGTCGTGTTCGGGATGGGGCTGATGACCGGAGTCGGCTCGGCCGTTGCGTCCCCGGAACACGGGGTGTTGGTCGAAGCGGAGAGTTTTGCGGAGCCCGGCGGTTGGGTGCTGGACACCCAGGCGATTGAGCAGATGGGTTCGCCCTATCTGATGGCTCATGGGTTGGGGCAACCGGTGGCGGATGCGGTCACCACGATCGAGGTTCCGGAGCCGGGCCGTTATTGGGTGTTTGTCCGGACCAAGGACTGGGTCGCTCGCTGGGACGTCGCGGGGCAGCCCGGCCGATTCCAGCTGTTGATCGATGGTCAGCCGCTGGAGGAAACCTTTGGCACGCGGGGGGCGGAATGGTTCTGGCACGAGGGGGGGCCGGTCGAAATCGAACGGTCCGAAGTCACCGTGACCCTTCGCGACTTGACCGGCTTCAACGGGCGGTGTGACGCGATCTACTTCAGCCCGGTCGATCAGGCGCCGCCCAACGACAACGCCATCCTGCCAGGTTGGCGGCGGCAGCGGCTGGGCTTGCCGGAAGAGCCGGTCGAGCAGGGTCCTTACGATCTGGTTGTCGTGGGGGGCGGGCTGGCCGGCATCAGCACGGCCGTCAGCGCGGCCCGGATGGGCTGCCGCGTGGCACTGATTCAGAACCGTCCGGTGTTGGGCGGAAACAATTCGAACGAGATCCGGGTCTGGGCGCGGGGACGGACCCGCCGCAACCGCTTTCCGCGGATTGGCGAGATCGTCGAGGAATTCGCCGCCGACGGCTCCCAGTCGCCGTGGCCCACCAGCGAGGTCAGCGATGAACCCAAAAAGGCCGTCGTCCAAGCGGAACCAAACATCGATCTGTTCCTGAACCACCATGCGACGGGCGTCCAAATGGACGAGTCGGGCGAGCGGATTGCGGCCGTCGATGCGATCGACACGCGGACCAGCCGCGAGACACGGTTCACCGCGCGGCTGTTCGCCGATTGCACGGGGCACGGCACGATCGGCGCTCTGGCCGGCGCCGATTACGAAATGCGTCCCGAAGACGAAATCGGGATGGGCATGAGCAACATGTGGCGATGGTACGAGGCCGACCAGCCGGTCCCCTTTCCGGAGACCCCGTGGGCGCTGGACTTGAACATGGGCGATTTCCCGTATCCGCGGAACAATCATGGTCCGTGGTTCTGGGAAGGCGGTTTCCTGAAGCACCCGATTCGGGACCTGGAAGCCATTCGCGACTGGAACCTGCGGGCCGTTTTCGGGGCGTTCAACGCGATGAAGAACCGCGACGGCGCCGCGGACCATGAGAATGCCTATCTGGCGTGGGTGGCCTACATCGGAGGCACCCGAGAATCCCGCCGCTTGGTGGGTGACGTGATCCTGTCGGGCGACCATATCCGCGAGGACCGGCAGTTTTCCGATGGTGTGGTTCCGACCACCTGGTCCATCGATCTGCATTATCCGCGAGAGGAGTATGCGGAGAAGTTCCCCGAACGGCCGTTCATTGCCCGGGCCGTCTTCGACCGCCCGCCGGCCCTGCAACGCCCTGAAGGCTACTTGGTTCCCTATCGGTGCTTCTACTCGCGCAACGTCCCCAACCTGTTCATGGCCGGACGGTGCGTCAGCGTGACGCGCGAGGGGCTGGGCACGGTGCGGGTGATGCAGACCGGCGGCATGATGGGCGAAGTGGTGGGCAAAGCGGTGGCGATTTGCGTGCAGCGCCAGGTCGAACCGCGGGACGTCTACGAGCAGCATTTGGAGGACTTGTTCGAATTGCTGCGGCTGCCGGGGCAGGCGCGGCGCGAGACGGTGGAGGACCCGATTACGATGCCGGAAGAGTTGCTGTCGGCCCATTTCCGGGGCCCGGTCAGCGGTTTGGATCCCGAAAAACTGGACGGGATGGTCATCGACACGGAGGAGGCCCAGCGCGAGGGCAACTGGACGGTGGGCCGCGGCCTGCCCCGCTACATCGGCTGGAACTATCTCTACGCGTCCGCGGGTAGCGGAGCCCGAATCCGTTTCCAGTTCACCCCGCCCCGCCCCGGTCGCTACGAAGTGCGATTGGCTTACCAGTCGCACGAGAACCGGGGGACGGCGGTGCCGGTAACCGTGCGCTGCGCCGAGCGCGAACAGACGCTGCGCATCGACATGCGCCAGACCCCGCCCTTGGACGAAGCCTTCATTTCGCTGGGCACGTTCCGCTTTGCCGAAGACCAAGCCGGAAGTGTCGAGATCGGCACCGAAGCAGCCGGCGGCGTCGTGCATGCCGATGCGGTACAGTTCCTGCCGATCGAGGATTAGCGCCCCCAAATCGGCCAAAACTTGCTTGCCGCGCCTCCCCGACGATCTCCATGGCGGATCCGAAGTGACGGATTCGTGATCCATCATCGGGCATGGGCCGTTCGTCATTGGTCATTGGTCATTGGTCATTGGTCATTGGTCATTGGTCATTGGTCATTGGTCATCGGTCATCGGTCATCGGTCATTGGGCGTTGAGCTTCGACGGGCCGGCGGGGCGCATTTCGGTGTGGTTGGTTTTCGGCCAACGGGGGGATCCGCGTGACGACCCACCTGAGGCGCTGCCCCAGGCTACGGTGTGGTTGGCCGTTGGCCAATGGGACGAGATCGAGTACGAAAACCACGAACCACGAACCACCAACCACCAACCACCAAGCACCAAGCACGAACCACCAACCACCAACCACCAAGCACCAAGCACGAACCACCAACCACCAACCACCAAGCACCAACCACCAACCACCAAGCACCAAGCACCAACCACCAACCACCAACCACCAACCACCAACCACCAAGCACCAACCACCAACCACCAAGCACCAACCACCAACCACCAAGCACAAAGCACAAAGCACAAAGCACAAAGCACAAAGCACCAACCACCAACCACCAAGCACGAAGCACCAAGCACCAAGCACCAAGCACCAACGACCAACCACCAACGACCAAGCACCAAGCACCAAGCACCAAGCACCACGAACTGGGCAAAGGGGAGGTTGTTCGGGGGTTTGCGGTTGGGCGGGCGGTGGAAATTGTGCTAGGTCGAAAACGGGGGGAATGGTATCATGGGGCACGCGGTGGATAAAATTCACCGCGAACGGGTGGAATGATTTGGCGTTTGCGTGGCGGGAGAACGGCACGATGGGGTGAGGTTTCCGGATTGCCGGATGGCGGGCCCGTGTCCGATCTGGCGGGAAAGTCGCCAGGTTCGCGGGCAGGGCATCTGTCAGCGGCATCGCTCGGGGCTGGAAGAGGAAGCAAGCAAGGAAGCTGGGAAAGGGGGCAGGAAGCGACGATGAAGAACTTTGGACGAGCCTTGCGATTTGCTCTGAATTACCGCTTGACGCTGGCAGGTGCCCTCCTGTCAGCCGTAGCGGTTGCCGTCTTTTGGGGTGGAAATATCGGGGCGCTGTACCCGATCGTCGAAGTGGCCTTTCGAGGACGATCGCTGCAGGAATGGGTGGACCAGGAGATCGGGCGGGCCGAATCCCAGTCGGCAGAAATCCTGGCCAAGATCGAAGCGCACGAAGAGGCTCCGGACGGCCTTTCGGCGGAAATGGCGGCCCGCACCCCACGTGAAATCGAAGCGCTGCGGGTCCGCTGGCAAGCGGAGCAGCGCGCGCTGGCGACCCTGCGCTGGCTCCAGCCGAAGATCCATCGTTACGTACCGTCCGACCCGTTCCAGACGATCGTGGCGATCGTGATGGTGCTGATGCTGGCCACGGCTGCGAAGAACTTCTTTATCTTTTCCCACCACATGCTGCTCCAACGGCTGATCCAACTGGTGGCCTTCGACGTGCGCAAAGGCCTGTACCATCACATGCTGCGAATGGACTTGACCGAATTCGAGGATCAGCGAGTCGGATCGCTGATGAGCCGGTTCAATCTGGACCTGAACCAACTGTCCAAAGGATTGAATGCCCTGCTTGGCAAGGCCGTTTTGCAGCCGCTGAAGGGAATCGCCTGCTTGATCGGCGCCGCCATCATCTCCTGGCGACTGCTGCTGTTCTCGCTGCTGCTGACGCCCATCGCCGGTTTCCTGATCCGCAGTCTGGCCGGTTCGATCAAGCGGGCCAACCGCCGGGCGATGGAAGAGAATGCCCAATTGATGGGGGTGCTTTCGGAAGCCTGCAACGGGATGCAGACGGTCAAAGCGTTTACGATGGAGGGGTACGAGCGGCATCGTTTCCACCGGGTTTCGAAGGAATACTTGCGCAAGAGCATGCGGATCGCCTTGTACAGCGCCTTGATCAAACCGACCACGGAGATCCTGGGATTAGCCGTGATCTTTATCGCCTTGATTGCCGGAGCCTATCTGGTGCTGAACCAGCAAACCCATTTGTGGGGTCTGCGTTTAAGCGACCGCCCGCTGAGTGTTCCGGCGCTGATGTCTTTCTACGCCATGTTGGTGGGCGCCAGTGACCCGGCTCGCCGACTTTCCGACGTGTTCAGCGAGATCCAGGCGGGGGCGGCGGCGGCGGACCGCTTGTTTCCGCTGCTGGACCGCCGGCCGGAGATCACGGACCCGGCGGAACCGCGGGCGATCCCGCCATCGTTTCTCGCCCTGCATTTCGATCATGTGCATTTCCATTACCGTGCCGACCAGCCCGTGTTGCGGGACATCGACGTGAGCATTCGGTCGGGCGAGACGTTATGTATTGTGGGGCCCAACGGCTGTGGCAAGAGCAGTTTGATCAGTTTGTTACCCCGTTTTCATGAGCCGGTGTCCGGCGGTGTCCGGATTGACGATGTGGATCTCCGCCAGGTCCGGTTGCGGGACTTGCGGCGGTTTGTGGCCGTGGTGACGCAACAGACGCTGTTGTTCGACGACACGGTGTACAACAACATCCGCTACGGATCGATGCGCGCCACGCCGGACGAGGTATACAACGCGGCCCGGCGCGCGCATGCCCACCGTTTCATCCTGGACCAATTGGACGAAGGGTATGACACGGTCGTAGGATGTGGAGGCGGTCGGCTGTCGGGCGGCCAGCGCCAGCGGATCGCCCTGGCCCGAGCCATCCTGCGCGACCCGCGGGTTTTGATTTTGGACGAAGCGACCAGCCAGATCGACTTGGAGAGCGAGCAGCTGATCCACCAGGCTTTGCAGGATTTCGTCCGCGATCGCACGGCGATCCTCATCACGCACCGGTTGTCCACGTTGGAGCTGGCCGACCGGATCCTGGTGATGGAGTCGGGGCGGGTTGCTGATTTGGGGACGCATGCGGATTTGATCCGCCGCTGCGAAGTGTACCGCCGGCTGCACGATATCCAGCTGCGCATGCCGGCCTGACGAGTGGTTCGAGAGGGGGTGCCCCATGGTCCAAAGGTATGTGCAACGCATGTTCTGGTTCGTGGTCCGTTGGATCCTGCGGTTGCGTTACCGGGTCCGCGTGGAGGGTGGGGAAGCGTTGGCTGGGTTGCGGGGTCCGACGATCGTGATGCCCAATCATCCGGCGTACATTGACCCGCCGTTGGTGCTCGCCCATTTGCGACTGCACGCGCCGCTTCGGCCGCTGGTCTACACGGGCACTTATCGGATGGCGGTTTTATATCCGTGGATGCGGGCGATGGGTGCGGTGGAGGTTCCGGAGTTGCAATCGCACAGCCGGAGTGCGCAGCAGGCGGCTTTGGCGATGATCGAGCGGATCACGGCGGCTTTGCGTCGCGGCGAGAGCGTTCTGGTGTACCCGGCCGGCCGGTTGCAGCAGCAGGGCCGGGAGACGATCAGGGCGACGCGGGCGCCGGCCGAGTTATTGCGAGCGTGCCCGGAAGCCAATGTCGTCCTGGTCCGTACCCGTGGTTTGTGGGGCAGCCGGTTCAGTTGGGCTCGCACGGGGCGTCAGCCGAACCTGATGCGTGTGGCCCTGCGCGGTGGACTCGACGTATTGGCCAATCTGATCCTGGTGATGCCGCGTCGGCCGGTGACCTTGACCGTGGAGGTGATTCCGCGGGACCAGTTGCCGCCGCCGGAGCGAGAGCAACTGAATCCGTATCTGGAGCGCTGGTACAACCAGGACGGCGGCGAATCGCCCGTTCATGTCCCGTCTCATTTTTTATGCGGGCGGCGTCAGTTCGCGTTCCCTGAACCGCAGAAAGGGGCGGGCGTCGATTCCCAGCGGATTCGTCCTGCCACCTGGGACGCCGTCCAGGAGATGGTGGAGGAACATTTGGGGCGGGCGTTGAGTCCGGAAGAGACGGATCCGGCGACGGAGCTGGAGCAGATCGGGCTGGACAGCCTGGAGCGGATGGATTTGGCGTTGGAGATCGAGCAACGTTTCGGATTCCGCAGCGACCGCGTGGCCCACACGATGGGCGAATTGGGCGCGCTGGCCGAGGGCTTGCTGACGGGCGAGGGGTCCCCGACTGGTTCGGTACCGGCCCGTTGGTGGAAGGTTCCGGCCCGTAGCGAGGCGCCCGCGCCGCGGGCCGAGACGCTGGCGGAGGCCTTCGTACGCCAGGCCCTGGCCAATGCAACGGATGTGGCGGTGGCCGATCAGCTGTCCGGCGTGTTGACTTACCGCCGTTTGCTGGTGGGGGCCCGGCTGTTGAGCCGGCGTTTCGCCCGGTTGGAAGGCGAGGCGGTGGGCGTGATGCTGCCGGCTTCGGTCGCCGCGGACGTGGTCTTTTTCGCCTTGCACCTGGCCGGCAAACTGCCCGTTCTGTTGAATTGGACCACCGGTCCCGCCCACCTGGCCCATGCCGTGCGGACCATGCAGATCCGCCACGTGGTCACCTCACAGCGCTTCATCGACCGCTTGGGCATCCAGATCGAGGACGCCCGATTCGAGTTGCTGGAGCCCTTGCGGGCGAGCGTCGGGCGGATCGAAGCGCTCCGCACCCTGCTGGGAACCGTGCTGTTTCCCCAGCGGCTGTTGCGTCGCTTGCCGCCCGCCGAACCGGACCAGCCGGCGGTCGTGCTGTTCACTTCGGGTTCGGAAGCGGCGCCCAAGGCCGTGCCCCTCTCGCATGGCAACTTGATGGCCGACATCCGGGCGGGTTTCCAGGTCCTGCATTTCCGCCGCGACGACGTGATGCTGGGATTCCTGCCCCCCTTTCATAGCTTCGGTTTGGCTGTCAATCTGGTGGCCCCGATCCTGACCGGCATCCGTGTCGTGCACCATGCCGATCCGACCGATGCCCGGGGGCTGGTCGGGACCCTTGCCCGATACCGGGCCACGTTATTGTTCACCCCCCCGACCTTTCTGAGCTACATGCTCTCGCACGCGACCGCCGACGATTTCGGCAGTCTGCGGATGATTGTCACGGGTGCGGAGAAATGTCCTGCGCGTGTTCGGGAGGCGTGTGCCCAACGGGCTCCGCAGGCGGAGATTTTGGAGGGGTACGGGATCACGGAATGTTCGCCCGTGGTTTCGGTCTGCCCTCCGGGTCAAGCTCGTCCGGGCAGCGTCGGTCCGCCCTTACCGGGGGTGGAAGCGCGGGTTGTGGATCCCGAGACGCACGAGCCCCTGCCGTCGGGTCGGACGGGGCTGCTGTTGATCGCCGGTCCGACCGTATTTTCGGGCTATCTGAATTACGAGGGTCCCCAGCCGTTTATTGAGCGGGAGGGGCGTTGCTGGTACAACACGGGCGATCTGGTGGAACAGGACGAGGACGGTTTCATCCATTTCCGCGGGCGGTTGAAACGTTTTCTGAAGATTGGGGGCGAGATGGTTTCGCTGCCTGCCCTGGAGGAACCGCTGGCCCTCCGTTTCCCGCCCAGCGAGGACGGTCCGCAGGTGGCGGTCGAGGGCGTCGAAACGCCTCGGGGGCACCGCATTGCATTGTTCACCACCCGGGACGATCTGCCGTTGAAAGCCGCCAATGCCGTGCTGGTCGAGGCGGGCTTGCGGGGCGTGATGCGATTGGACCAGGTGCGGCAGGTCGCTCGGATTCCCGCCTTGGGGACCGGCAAGACCGACTACAAGGTCCTGCGGCGGGAGATCGCCGAGGAAGTCGCCGACGAGCGGTAGCCGAGCCGCGGTCGCGGCGAATCGGCGGCGGGGGTTGACAGCCGCGGAATTCCCTGCCAGAAACAGGTTTGGCAATTGCGGTGGAAACTTGACTTTCGGCAACGAGGAACAGGTAATGAACAGTTTTTCGGCACGCAAGGCGATCGACAGACCAGGGGTTGGGGGCCGGGCGGCCCGGCGGAGGGCGGCGATCGTCTGCCGGGGCGTCCTGCTGGGCGCTTTGCTGCTGGCCGCGGCGGGTCCGGCCCGCGCGGACGAGCGGCCGAATATCATCTTTGTGTTCACCGACGATCATGCCCAACATGCGCTCAGTGCCTACGGATCGGTGATCAACGAGACGCCGCACATGGATCGCCTGGCGGCCGAGGGCATGCTGTTTCGCGACGTGTTCGTGGGGAATTCGATCTGTGCTCCCAGCCGCGCCACGTTGCTGACGGGCAAGCATTCGCATCAGAACGGCCAGCTGACGAACCGGGACCGTTTCGACGGTTCCCAAATGACGTTCCCCAAACTGCTGCAGGAAACCGGTTACGCGACGGCGATGATCGGCAAATGGCATCTGCGCAGCGATCCCACCGGTTTTGATCACTGGGACATCCTGCCGGGGCAAGGCAACTATTACAACCCGGACTTCCTCACGCCGGAGGGCCGGCACCAGGTGACGGGCTATGTGACGGACATCATCACGGACAAGTGCCTGGAGTGGCTGGAAGAAGGCCGCGATCCGGACAAGCCGTTCTTGCTGATGTACCATCACAAGGCGCCGCACCGCGAATGGATGCCCGGCCCGGACCATCTGACGCTGTACCAGGATGTGGAGATTCCCGAGCCGCCGACGCTGTTCGATGATTACGAGGGACGGGGGACGGCGGCCCGCGAGCAGGAGATGGAGATCGGCCGGCACATGTTCCTGGGCTACGACCTGAAAGTGCCGCCGGACGAGCACAGCTCGCAGCGCGAGCATCAGATGTGGCGGAACAACGATTACCATCGGATGAACGACCAGCAGCAGGCGGCTTGGGATGCCGCTTACGGGCCGGAGAACCAGGCGTTTCGGGAGGCGAACCTGGAAGGCAAGGAACTGCTCCGCTGGAAATACCAGCGTTATATCAAGGACTATCTGCGGACCATCGCCTCGGTCGACGACAACCTGGGCCGGCTGATGGCGTATTTGGAGGCCAGCGATCTGGCGGACAACACGATCGTGATCTACGCGTCGGACCAGGGATTCTACCTGGGCGATCACGGCTGGTACGACAAGCGATTCATTTACGAACCGTCGCTCCGGACGCCCATGATCGTCCGCTGGCCCGGCGTGACCGACGGCGACCAGACGACGGACATGGTCAGCAATCTGGACTGGGCGCCGACGATGCTGGAGATGGCCGGCGTGGCGCCGCCGGAGGCCATGCAGGGCCGTTCGCTGGTCCCGCTGCTGCACGGGGAGACGCCGGATGACTGGCGGCAGAGCGTGTACTACCACTACTATGAGTTTCCTGCGGTGCACATGGTCAACCGCCACTACGGGGCTCGCACCGCGCGTTACAAGATCGTGCATTTTTACCAACTGGAGGAATGGGAACTGTACGATCTGGAAGCCGATCCGCACGAGTTGACCAGTGTCTACGACGATCCCGCCTACGCGGAGGTGCGGGCGGAGATGAAGTCCGAATTGCGGCGGCTGCAAGCGTACTATCAGGACGAGGAGCCCTATGCCTCGCCGGATCGCATCGCCCAGCGGCGCTGGCTGTCGCGGCTGGACGAAGTCGAACTGGAGCAAGTGGTGGGTTATGCGTCGAACGAGCGCCAGACGCGTGGCGATTTGGACCCGTCGTTCAAGACAATCACGCTGGGCGCGCATGCGGTGCCCCGCGGCGACGGGGTGCTGATCGCTCAGGGCGGTCAAGCCCACGGGTATGTGCTGTACCTGGCCGATGGCGTACCCCGATTTGCGATCCGCAGCGGCGGCGGGTTGAGCGAGGTGGCGGCCGAGCGGCCGCTGACGCCGGACGAACCGGTGCATTTGGCAGCCGTGTTCGACGCGGAGGCCCGGATGCACTTGTATGTGGATGGTCAACCCGTGGCCAGCGGCAGCGGGGCCATGATCACGAGCAAGCCGAGTGTGGCGTTTCACGTGGGGCACGATCCTTCCTCGCCGATCGCCGATTACGACACGCCCCACGCCTTTCCCGGCGAGTTGCGTGACATCCGCGTCTACTGGGGTGTGCTGGGCGAATCGGATCTGCAAGAGTGGGCCCGGAGCGGCGACTGAGCAGGCGCCACGGGAAAACCGCCCGATTGACGCGCCTGGAACTGGGGGCCCCACGCCTCGGCGTGGAGCCCCACCGCCATTGTCGTGACGGAGCATCGCTCCACCGACAGCCCTTCGGTTCGGCTGGTACTGGAGGCATCGCCATGAACGCGACCACACCCCCAAGTCGATTTAACCCGCCCGGGGGTCAATGCGGAGTTCGCAGCAGTTCCAGACCGCTGATGCGTGGTTCGCCCGCCCGGGGAAGGAACTCGATGCTCAACTCGCGATCGGCAATGAGGCGCACGTCGCGGCTGATCGCTCGCCGCGGACCGCCGGCTTCCCGTACGATGTCGAACCCTTCCCATACCGGGCGGCCCTGGACATGCACATCGAACACGCGCTGGCCGGGCTCCAGATCGTCCAGTTCCGCAAAATGCATGCGGAGGGTGTAGGTCGCTCTCTCCTCGGGAAGCTGGTCGGTATGAATGCGAACGAACCGGGCACGGAAACGCCGATCGAGATCGTCCAGATCGGCCGACAGCTGGCCCTCCGCGCCAAACTGGGCTAGCAGCCGATCCCGCGAGAGGTCGATCTCGCCGAGCACTTGCAGGGGGATGGCCATTTCCACCCGGAATTCGCCGTCCTCCGCCCGGGCAGCTCCCGCCCAGCGGCTGGTCGGAAGCTCGTGCCGAGTCGCCTGGAAATTCCACACTCGACCGTACCATTCCCGCCGGACGTTTGCCGTGGTCACGCGGCGAGGCGGACTCTCCGCATCGCCGGGGATGAGGGTCAACAGGCTGCCGCGGGCCAACAGATCGCGACGGGCGCCGGAGCCGGAGGTGATGTTGCCGTCGCCGTGGTTCGGATCGAAGGCTGACAGCTGGAACCCGATCGACGGATCGGCCATCGTGTCCAGTTCCAGCGCGTCCAACGGCAAGAGCGCTTCGACCAGCAGGTCCTGATCGGCGGCGCGCACCACGACGTCGGCTTCGATCTCTTCCGACTCGCGCAGCTGGTTCAAGTCGCGTCGCATGCGGGTCGTGCCCAGTTCATCGAAGACGGTGGGTTCCACTTCGCGGCCGTCACGTTCGAGGACCTTGCCGCGGACGACCCGCGCGGTTCGCTCGTCCGTGTCGAGCACCAGTTCGACGAGGCGTTCCCTTTCCAGGTTGGCGAACTGGGCTCGCAGGCCGCGCGGAAAATCTTCCGGGCGGTTCGCCGGTACTCGCAAGAACCATGCGATCCCCCGGTCGGTCCAAGCCATTCGTAGCGTACCGCCGTCGTCGCCCAGCGCCAGTTCCATGCCGCGGTCTCGCCAATCGGCGGCGTCGCCCTCCCCATCGACCGAGCCGATCCGCGGCAACGGCGCGACGCTGCTGACCGCCTCGCTGTGCAGCGTGCCGTCCCGATCCACTTGAAACTGCGCGTAGGCCGAACGCTCGGTGTCCTTGAAGAAGACGTTGAACCGGGTCTCGGGGTCCCAGGGCATCGGGGTTCCGCGGCGGTCGACCGGGGCTTCCCGGACAAAGCCCAGGTACAGATGGTTGTGATCGTACCGCACCCGCACGCGGCCCTCGTCCGTCAGCCCGCCGGGATTCGCGGTGATGGGGATGCCGGGATCGCCGCTCCAGGCGACGTCCGGTCGGCCATCGATCTGCGGGGGCGCGGACACGGCGGAGGCCAAGGCCGTCGTCAGCGGCTCGTGGTAAATCAGGCCCAGTTGCAACTGGCGGACGCCTTCCAGCCCGGAGGCGGTGATCCAGGGCCGGTTGGTGTTCTCCACAACGACCCGGTTGGCATTCACACGATACGGGCCGCCGCGGGGGGCGACGTCGAATGCGATCGGCAGGCTGATCGTTTGCGGGAAGGGGCCGAACGAATCGCCCGTGGCGTACATCATCCGCGCCCGAGGGTACCCCAGCCACAACCGGCCTTGCTCGTCCCGGCGATCCCCCGGCGCACCGAAGTTCAAAGCCAACTGCTGCAGCTGACCCACCCGCGCCTGGTCCATGAAGACCGCCCAGTCCTCGTGGCTGCGCTGCCGGGCGGGCGCCATGGCTACGGTGGCCGGGAAATTGTAAGGGCAGAAGCAATCGCCGGTGCCTTCCAGCGACAGCAGCAGCCCCAAAGCGGGCGACAACGTGATCCGGCAACCTGAGCGGGTGCCCGGCAAGTTGCGCATCCCGCTGTCGTCCTCCAGGTCGTACAACCCTACCGTGCCGGACCGCACCAGATTCATGGTCGCCGAAGCGACGGTGCCGCTGCAGCCATAACCGCGCAAGAAGAACCGCTCGCCCTGCTCCCCCGTGATGGGGTTCGTCCGCAGGGCCAGTTCCTCGCGTCCCGGGGGGATGACCGGCAACCGCGGGATGTTGCCGTCGTGCCGTTCATACGGCGGCACCCGTCCCCATTGGCGGGCGTGGGCCGGCAGTTCGTCCGGAGCCGCGCGGTCCACCCGGGCCAGGGGCGCCCGCGAAGGCGCCGCTTCGCCGCGCAGCACAAACGTGGCGGTGCCCGCACGCCACGGGTCGCGCCGCTCGGTAAGCGGGGCGGCGTGGAACATGCGGCGCTGATCGCCTTGCCGATACAACTCGATCTCCGCCGACATGTCGAAACTCTCCGGCTCCCGCCCCGTCAGCCGGGCGACCTCGGCCAGCGGGATCCGCATCCGATACCCGCGGTCCGTGGATTCGAGTTCGACCGCGGGCAGGGCAGCGGCTGAAAAGCCCGCGAAGCGCCGCAACCGGCCACGTTCCAGGTCGACGATCAACGGAAAGGCGCCC
>SLEY01000293.1 GCA_007124535.1 Planctomycetaceae bacterium | reverse complement strand
TTCACGACAAGTCGCCCCTGAGAATCGATGCCGACACAGCGGCCTGCGACCCGCGGCGCCCGATCGGTGCCGGCGAGTTCGATGTTCTTGCCCGTCGGCCAATGGTGTCGCGAGTATTCTTGGAGCAATTCCTGGGTGGCCGACTCGGATTCGCCGGAGAAGAGCCGAAGCATTTCCCGGCTGATCACGCAGAGCACATCGTTGAGGTCCCAAACGTTGCCGGTGAGTTCGCGGAGCGAGACGATTCGTTCGCGAAGCTCGGCAGGCGCCTCGTCGCTGCCCGCGTTGACATTGACTCCCACACCGATCAGATCCACCTGCTGCAAACGCTCGCAAAGCAGGCCGGCCGCCTTGCGCTGGCCGACGACCAGGTCGTTCGGCCATTTCAGGGCGAGCTTCTCGCAGGCGGTGAGCGGCACGAGGGCCCGCCGAACGGCCAGACCGGCCAGCAGCGGCACCACGCCAAACGGAAGGTGCGCGTTCGGTCGCAGGACGAAGGTGGCGGCGAGGTTGCCGGGGGCGGACCACCAGGTGTGGGTTCCACGCCCCCGGCCCGCCCATTGGGAATCGGCAACAAACAAGGCCGGAGCGCGGACCGCTCCGGTTTGAGACTCCCGCTTTGCCCACGCGTTCGTGCTGCCGGTCGCCCGCGTGTGGCGCAATTGGAGCGGCCGCACTCGATCCCCAAGACGGTTCACATCATACGGTTTGCCGAACGCCCCGGGCATACCGGTTCCTAACCTTCCAGCACCACGAGCAGATCCCCGGCAGCGACGATGCTGCCCGTTTCGACCAGCACCTGGGCCACGATCGCATCGCGGGGCGCGTAGACGGCCGCCTCCATCTTCATCGCCTCGAGCGACAAGAGTCCCTCGCCCTGCTTGACCCGGTCGCCCTTGCTCACATTGACGCGGCTTACTTTGCCCGGCATGGATGCGGCGACGTGATGCGGATTGTCGGGCTCGGCCTTGGGATGCACGTGCAGTTCGCCCTGGACCGAACGATCCGCGACTCGCACCGCCCGCGGCTGGCCGTTGAGTTCGAAGAACACCGTGCGCGTGCCGTCTTCGTGAACGTCGCTGACCGTAAGATACGTCACGATGAACGCCTTGCCTTGCTCCACCTCGATCGTGACCTCCTCGTTGCTGTTCAGCCCAAAGAAGAAGGGGCGAGTGGGAATGGTCGAAGTGTCGCTGAATTTCTCGCGATGCTGCATGAAGTCCAGGAAGACCTGGGGATAGAGCAAGTAGGAGAGTACGTCCCGATCGGAAGGTTCCAATCCTATCTTCAGTGCCAGCTCCTGGCGGGTCTTGGTGAAGTCGGCCGGTTCGAGTTTCGCGCCCGGCCGATGGTCGAAACTCGTCGCGCCCGCCGAAGCCAGCACGATTTTGCGAACCTTCTCCGGCCAGCCCTCCTCCGGCCGCCCCAGCATCCCCTGCATCATGTCGACCACGCTCTTCGGGAAACTCAGTTGGCGTTTGGGGGTCAGGATATCCTCCGGCTTCAGGTTGTTGTGAACCATGAATATGGCCATGTCGCCAACCACTTTGCTGGAAGGGGTCACCTTGACAATGTCGCCGAAGAGCTGGTTGGCGGCGGCGTAGGCGGCACAGACATCGCGCCATCGGTCGCGCAGGCCGAGACTGGCAGCCTGCTGCCGGAGATTGGTGAACTGCCCGCCGGGCATCTCATGCTGATAGACTTCGCTGCTGGGCGATTTGAGGTTTTCTTCAAAGGGATAATAGATCTCGCGTACGGCCCCCCAGTAGTCGCTGAGTCGATTCAGGCTGTCCAGTTCCAATCCGGTTTCGCGTTCCGTGTGCATGAGTGCCGCCACGATCGAATTCAGGCAGGGCTGGCTGGTCATGCCGCTCATCGCCGACAGGGCCGCGTCGGCCACGTCCACTCCGGCATCCGCCGCGCGGAGGACGCTGGCCGCGTTGATGCCGCTCGTGTCGTGGGTGTGGAAGTGGATGGGCACGCCCACTTCCTGGCGCAAAGCCTTGACCAGTTCAAACGCGGCCGGCGGTTTACACAAGCCGGCCATATCTTTGATGGCGATGATGTGCGCGCCCAGCGATTCGAGTTCTCTGGCGATTTTGAGGTAATAATCCAGATTGAACTTGCTCCGTTGCGGATCGAGCATGTCGCCGGTGTAACAGATGGCCGCTTCACAGACAGAAGAGGTTTCTTCACGCACCGTTTGCATGGCGACCTTCATGTTCTCGACCCAGTTGAGCGAATCGAAGATGCGGAAGATGTCAATTCCTTCGGTGGCGCTGGTTCGGATGAATTCCCGAACCACGTTGTCGGGGTAATTGGTATAGCCGACCGCGTTGCTGGCCCGCAACAGCATCTGAAAAGGAATATTGGGAATCCTCTTGCGCAGCTGAGCCAGCCGCTCCCAGGGGCACTCCTGCAGGAAACGCATTGCCGTATCAAAGGTGGCCCCGCCCCACATCTCCAAACTGAACAACCGGGGCATCAGGTGGGCGACGCAGTCGGCCACCTGGAGCATGTCGAAGGACCGGAAGCGGGTGGCGAGGAGCGATTGGTGCGCATCGCGCATGGTCGTGTCGGTCAGGAGCAACGGCTTCGATTCCCGGACCCAAGCGGCAAAGCCCTCGGGGCCGAGTTCGAGCAGTTTGTCACGCAGGCCGACCGGCGGCGGCGCCGTTCCGGGGTAGTCGGGCACGATGGGCTCGAGCAGCGTCTTCCGGGGATCGACCTTGTCTTTCACCCCCGGCCGCCCGTTGACGATCACGTCTCCCAGGTAGGCCAAAATGCCGGTCGAGCGCTCCGGTCGCGGTGGGAACTGGAAAAGCTCCGGCGTGGCGTCAATGAACGTGGTGGTGGCGTCCCCGGAGAGGAAAGTGGGATGCAGGACCAGGTTTTCGAGGAAGGGGATGTTGGTCTTGACACCGCGGATGCGGAACTCGCGGAGGGCCCGATCCATGCGGCGGACGGCTTTTTCGAGTGTGCCGCCCCACGTCGTGAGCTTGACCAGCAGGGAGTCGAAATAGGGCGTAATCACCGCTCCGCTGTAGGCCGTGCCTGCATCCAGCCGGATCGCAAATCCACCGGGCGAACGATAGTGTGCCAACCGGCCATAGTCGGGGATGAAGTGGTTCTCCGGGTCTTCCGTGGTGATGCGGCATTGGAGGGCATAGCCGTTGGTGTGGATGTCTTCCTGCAACGGGATCGCCGCCGGCTCCTCGTGCATGTTCCGGCCCTCGGTGATCAGAATCTGGCTGCGCACGATGTCCACCTCGGTCACCATCTCCGTGACCGTGTGCTCCACCTGGACGCGCGGGTTCACCTCGATGAAGTAGAACTCCTGCGTATCCAGGTTCACCAGGAACTCGACCGTGCCGGCGCACACGTAGTCAATTTCGCGACCGAGCCGGACCGCGGCCTCACAGATGGCCGTCCGCAGTTCGTACGGCAGGTCGATGCTCGGGGCCACCTCGACCACCTTCTGATGGCGACGCTGCACCGAACAGTCTCGTTCCCAGAGATGGACGAGATGGCCGTGATGATCGCCAAGGATCTGCACCTCGATGTGCTTGGCACGCTCGATATAGCGTTCGATGAACACATCGCCCTTGCCGAACGCCGCCCCCGCCTCGCGTTGCGCTTCGGCCAGCTTTTCGTCCAGTTCGGCGGGGTCCAGCACAACGCGCATCCCGCGTCCGCCCCCGCCGAAGCTGGCCTTCAAGATGATCGGGTAACCGACCCGCTTCGCCTCTTCACGCACCTCCTGCGGGTCCGAAAGGGCCTTCGTCGAACCCGGAACCGTCGGGACACCCGCCCGCGTCGCAATCCGCTTGGCAGCCGTCTTATCGCCCAGCATGTCCAGATGCTCAGGCCGCGGACCGACAAAGGCGATGCCGTTCTCCTGGCAGGCGCGGGCAAAATCGGGGTTCTCGGAAAGGAAACCGTAGCCGGGATGGATCGCATCGACCCCATGCTGGACGGCGATTTCCATCAGCGCGGGGATGTTCAGATACGACTTGACCGGCTCCCCACCGTGCTCGGGGCCGACAAGATACGCTTCGGCGGCCTTCAAGCGGTGTAAGGAAAGGCGATCCTCGTGACTGTACACGGCCACCGTATCCAGCCCCAGTTCACTGGCGGCCCGGAAGACACGAATGGCGATCTCGCTCCGATTGGCAACAAGCAGTTTCTTCATTGCATGCTCATTTCTAAGGGACGTGCTTAACCCCTGCCGCCACCGGGGCCTCCCAAAGACCTGCCCCGCCGCCGGCAGCGAGTCCTATGGTAAGCAATTTGCCCTCCCAAGCAAGCCCTCCGTCTATGGCCATAAACCCATAATATGGAACAGAAACCGCTCGGCCGATCTAAAGTGTTTTACTTTTAGGAAGGGTGTTTTTCTGTCGGACCCTCACCAACGGAACAAGACAGGTCCCTTCTGCAACCGGAACTGAGGTTACGGATCCGGAATCGGCCCAATTCCTGGGGCTGGTCATCGGCAAAAAAATAAAACGCGCCCCCAACGCGACTGAACCTCAGACAGTCTGCAGTGTGGAATTCGTAATCCGTGGGACGTTTTTGTCGATAATCCTACGTCCGTCGGGCAGGAAAGCCCAACCTGCGGACTGATTTCATTCCGTTCGTTCGAGCGATTTCCGTTCGATAAGGCACCATTATGTAATGTCAATTGTGATTCGCGGCACGAGGCGCCTGGCACAGGGCAGGGCAGGGCAGGGGGGCGCGAAACGCCAACTTGCCATGGTGGCAGGGCAGGGGGGTGCAAAAACGCCATCGGGGGTTCGAATCCCCCCGGCGCCTCTGTTCGTCACTCTTCGCAGATTCCCGCGTTTTTTCGCTTAACGTGTTGCAGGGCAAGACGTTACGATCATCGCCCGAGTTCTGGGGTTCTTTGTCTGTTTTGCTGCTTTCCGCAGGTTTTCGAGTCGATTCGTTGCTCCACTGCTGCCGATATGCTGCCATTTTCAAATCGCCCCCGCCGTCTGTTCCCGTGGCTCGCAGGGCTTGGTTTTCCGATTCTGGGGATTTCTGGGGCCGCAAATCGGGCAGGGCGTCAGCGGGCTGGGACGGTCGGTTTCGCCCTGACGATCCTCCAGCGGCGTTTGGCATCTTCGCCCGAGGCCATCTATCAATCCCTGCGCCGCCGGCGGGAACGCTTGCAAGGCCGGTTGCAAAAGCGGCTGGAGGAGTTGAAACGGGAATCGCACGTTTCGCCTCTTCCGCCGGTAGTCCTGGGAGGCTCCCGAACCGGGCCCCGAACCGGCGTTGGACGATATTCTCGGCGAAATCGACAGGGGCCGGCTGTTCCAGATCATCGAAGAACTCGTGTTGTGGGAAACGGCGTCTCGCCCCATGCCCAGGCCGATGATGTCGAGGTCGGAGGCCAGCGTGGTCGGGAGGCTCTGGGCCGGCTGCGTCTTCGTCTTTCGCAATCTCTACCGATTGAAGGAATGGGGCATGACCATTCGCCTGGTCGGCCAGCCTCCGATTGGCGGCACGCGGTAGGAGCAGGAACGCCTGCGTTGCGG